>JBKBKL010000128.1:0-12294 GCA_046294665.1 Runella sp. | reverse complement strand
GAGGTTTAGTGAGTTTGGGTGAATTAGCGATTTGGAGAATCAGTATTGAAAACGACATCATCTATCGGTTGATTGACGGCAAACTGCTGCCAGCGTATATCCATCCAGCGAATGCCCTCAAAATATATACGAAGTCGCTGCGGTTGTATAAAATTTTGACCTTCGACCTTGACAAAATCCGAATAGATACGATGATGAAATCCCACAGCGGTTTGGAAATGCAAATAGCGAATATAAAAATGCTGCCGGTCTATGCCATAAAAAGTTTCGCCCCCTTTGGTATCGGTCAGTTTGATGAGGAAGCAGTCATGGCCGTCGAAAGTATCATCGGTGAGGCGTTGGAGGTCAAAACCTTGCGCAAGGGCGTGCCTGATGATACTAAAACCAAAGTTGTTGCTCCACTCAAAATGCTTAGCATAGGGTTTGGCACGTTCGGAAAGTTGCATTTTGGAATGAACACCATCGAAACGTAAAGAAAAAAACTCTTGACTGCCATAGCGCGCGTCGAAGCGTATTTTGCCGTTGGCGGTACGTGCGCTGTCGTTGGTAGTCGGAAAAACTCGATGTAGTTCGTACTGGTTAAAATGCAAAAAATGCGCCTCGTCAGTCAAACCGAAAGGTGTAAAAAAGGCTTCTCCTTTGAGCCACAGGGTTTGGGGCGAATGCCACGTATCGCCCCCGGAGGCTTCGATGACGTTTTGCAGGATTTCTTGGGCAGTCATGGTTATTTGTAGGTAGTTCTTGGGCCGGTACGTCCGTCTTCTGTTTGGAGTTCGATTTGAAAATTGTCAGGGCTGAATAAAATGCAAAAAACATAGGGTGAAGGCTTATCGAAAAAATTTAGGCGCGTAGGTGGCATCAAAAATTTGTACCCTTTGGCTACGGCGTTGTGGTAAGCTTTTTGTAAACCTTCCTCATCATACAAAAAACCAAACAAATCGGGTCCCGGAAAAAACTTAGTTCGGTCTTTTTTTTGAACTTGAGCGCGTGTGAGTCCCAAATCTTCGGGTTCGGAAAGTACCAAAATATGCTGTGCTACCTTCATTTTCGCTGATTTGCCTTTGCGTTCCAGCAGCGTTGCCCCAAGCACATCACTGTAAAACTTCACATTGGCTTCCACATCTTCGCATAGCATCTGCACATGGTCTATGGCATATTTTTCTTTCATTTCACGCTCTACCACCAGTACCAAGTTATAGTCGGTGGCATAGACGGCTGCGGTTTTGGCTTTGGGGTCAAAGGGCATTTTGGAAGGTACATCAGCCAGCATGACACTATTTTTTTTGAGTTTGCGGAGGGCTTCATTGAGGTTGGGCGTGGCTATGGCCAGCCAATGCTGCCCATACACGTATCGGTCAGGTTGAGGCACAACAAGCCCCCTTGTCCAGCGATTGGGGTCGCCAATTCTTACTCCCTCAAAAGGGCCTTTGCCCGAAATATTAATGGTAAGTTGCCCATTTTTAATATCCAAAAAATCAATGAACGTCAGTGGGTTCATCGGCTGCTCGGCCATGGGGCGAGCCGCAAAGTTTTTGATAAAGAAATCATTGGCCGCTTGACGGTCGGTGAAGTAATAATGAATGTCGTCAAACAATATCGGTACTTGTGCTTGGACTGACAAATGACTAAAAAGCCAAAAAGTCAAAAAAATGATTTTGTTTTTCATGCTAAAGAAGCAAAAACCCCTCCTAAATAAAGATTAAGAGGGGTAGAGTTTTGTATAGGTTAGAAATTGAACTCGATTGAAGCAAACAACCGACGAGGCAAAAGCGGCACTCCACGTACAAAAGTGAAGTTGCCCTGAGGCGTTGGCGACTGAAAATTATTGGCTTTGGCGATGTACAAATAATTGTCGGTTACGGCACTGATGACGTTCCCCGGCGATTGATTGTTGAGTAAATTATAACCACTCAATTTGAATCGCATATTGCCTTTACTTTCTTTGGCAAGGGCTATGTTATAAAAAATATTGGCATCAACCAAACTATAAGCTGGGTAATCAATGGTGTTGAAGGGGTCAGCAGGTCTTGCACCCAGAAAGTTGTTGTTGAGATTGATACCAAAACGACTATTTTCATAGCCTACACTGGTGTTCCAGATGATACGTGGTACGTTAGCCGCTTTTTTCCCTGCCACATCAACCGAATAAATATATGTAGGCACACCGGCGGCATTTCGGCTCACTTCTTGGCGTGAGGTAAAGGGAGCATTTAGATCACCCAGCAAGGTAAATTGCTGTACCAATTTTGTATAGATAGCATCTTGTGCTGTAAAACTGGTACGCGCAAAAAATCCTTTCAAATTGGTAGGATACCAGCCTAAGCTAACTTCAGAACCAAAGATGCGATTGTTGCCACCGGGTACACTGACCGCAATAGCCCCTACAAATGTGGACACTAAGCGATCTCTGATGGTATTGTAGAATACCCCTCCGTCGAAATTGAAATCACCAAAACTTTTTCGGAAGCCCATTTCTACACTGTTTACAATCTCATTGTTGTCTATGTAGGGGTTGAGATAAAGGGTACGGCCTTTTTCGTCAGTCAAGATGGCGTTGGCGGGGGCAGTAGAAGGGTTAAATAGTGTAGGGGTAGGATTGGTAGGAGTACGAAACGCATACTGTACAGTCGTGTAAGCTCCATAGTCGGGTGCGCGATATGCCCGTACATAGTTGCCATATAGGGCGGTATTGTCATTGAACAGATAATTGAAACCCACAGAGCCACCCAAACCTTGATGTTGTACAGTACGCCGTGCAAAACGCTGGAAAGCATGACGGTCTTCTACCAAATCTAAGTTTATCCAGTCTTGGCGAAGCCCTGCCGTGATAGAAAGTTTATTGCCGATTTTCATTTCATCACCCACAAAGGCCGAATTGACGGCTTCTACATAATCTCCATTTCGGAAGAGAGAGTTTACGAGTGGCGTGGCTGTTACGACATTAGAATTGGGGGTAGTGTTGGCCAAATATATCAAACCTCTGGAAGCTACTTTGGTATTGAGGGTACTGTAATAGTACCCAAAGGTAAAGTTATGCTTGGAATTGCCCAGCGTGAGTTGTTTGTTGATACGCAGTTCGTTGATGAAATCGGTTGCATTGGAGCCACCTCCTGTGATTCCCCCACCAAACAAAGCGCGTTGCTGTGAAATAACCCCCGCCGCATTGGGGCCGTAAGTAGTAGAAAGGGCAAAGTCAAAGCCTATCCCAACCGTGATTTGCTGCCAGCGAGCGCGGTTGGTAATAGACCAGCCTTGTCCTAAATCGAAATTGAATTGTAGGCCGATGTTGCCACCTTTGGAAAAATTGCCCCGACGAGTAACATCGGTGAAATCTACTGTTTCTACGGTGCCATCCGGATAAGTTAAACTCCCAATTCTGTTTTCAAAAACACTACGTGGTAACAGTACATCGCGCGATGACCAACCGGGGGCAGGTTTGCTCAAGTCGTTTGCCAAATAAGGAATATCCAACTGATTCTGAATATTCATATTGGTATAGCCGCCATAGACTCTAACAGAGCCTTTGTTGTTGGGAAGTAAATAATCAATATTGCCCCTCATCTGACCACCTTCATCGGGGAAGGGATTGTTGCGAAAGCCCATATCGCGTAGTAAAAAGCCCCCTACATTGAAGCGCAATGATTTGGAGGGGTTGAGCGAGCCGTTGAGATTGAAATCAACCTGCCGCATTGAGTTGTTGGAAAAAGTAGTTCGAACCAGCCCCGCGAGTTGTTCGCCTCCTGTTTTGCTGATGACATTCACGGCACCAGCTACCGCCCCCCGACCATACAAAATAGCCGCACTACCCCGTACTACTTCGATACGCTCGATGTTGGTATCGTAGCGAAAGGCCGCATCGGGCACCATTTCGGGCGAAGCAAAAGTACGGAGGCCGTCATAAAGTACCGAAGTGTAGCCGAGTCCATTGCCTACCACATCAGGAAAACCCCGCATAAAAATATAGTTTCGTACTCGCCCCGATTGGGTCTGTACATACACGCCAGGCGTATAGCGAATCGCATCGGCTAAGTTGATAGGATTCATTCGAGCCATCTCTTTTAAACCGATAGATTCAACAGCGGTTACAGTTTCAATTTTACGAATGGGCTGTGTAGTGGCTGTGATAAACACCTCATCTAATGTCCCAGAAGCCTCTGCCATTTTCACATTTAGATTGGCAGCCGCCGCTATTTCTTGTGTTTTGTAACCTACAAAACTAAAAACCAATGTACTACCAGTTGGCGTACTGATTCTGAAAGTCTGTTCCAGAAATTGTGCCAGAAGTCGGACGTCCTTTTTGATAGACATTTACCCCCGGCAGTGGCATACCGTCAGCATCGGTTACTTTACCCGACACATTGAGTTCTTGGGCGTTGAGCCTACCGAATGAACATACAAAAAAAATCACAATAAGCCATACAGGCTTCCATGAAGAAAAGTAAGGAAAGATTTGCATAATGATTTAAAGTTTGGTTAGTTTTATGAAGATTCATTTGGGTTTTAGGTAGAAAAGCCAAATAAAACAGGCTTTTGCAATTTTAAGTTAATTAACTGACCTTTTAATGCTTTGTTTAGATTTTGTTTATATTTTTTTATCATTTTTTAAACAAAAAACAACATTCTTCCACAAACTTTATCCTTTATACGTAAAAATAAAAAAATTTGACATTGGCAGACATTTTTTCTGTTTTGGCCGAAATCTCCTCAACTATTTTGAATAACTTCTTACTTTTAACACTTTATTCTATCTCAACCAAATTCTCATCTTCATGCAAAAATCTATCTATTTCTTACTCGTTTTGGTAGCATTTGTAGAACCTTTATGCTTTGCTCAAAAAAAGAAAATACAAGTCGCTACCCCAACTCAAAACTCAATCACCCAAAACCCTAAACTCTTCGATGCCCTTCGCTATCGCAACATCGGTCCTTTTGTAGGGGGGCGGTCTTTGGCAGCTACGGGTGTGGTGGGGCAACCTTTGGTGTATTATTTTGGAGCAACTGGCGGTGGTGTCTGGAAAAGTATTGACGGTGGCAACAACTGGGCGTGTATCTCCGATAGTACTTTTAAAACCAGTTCTGTGGGGGCCATAGCCGTAGCTCCTTCCGACCCTAATGTGGTCTATGTTGGCATGGGCGAAACCGACATTCGGGGCAACATTTCTTTTGGTGATGGGATGTATAAGTCCACCGACGCGGGCAAAACTTGGCAGCATATCGGACTCAAAGAAAGCATGGCGATTGCTCACATAGCCGTACACCCTCAAAATCCAGAGGTACTTTTTGTAGCAGCCCTCGGCAATCACTGGGGACCTAACAAAGAACGTGGTGTGTATCGCTCCAAAGACGGAGGTAAAACTTGGCAGCAAGTACTGGCCAAAAATGATAGTACCGGTGCGGTGGACGTGGTGTTTGACCCCACCAATTCGAGTATTTTGTATGCGGCAATGTGGCAGTCGTTTCGCAATCACCATATGATGAGCAGCGGTGGCCCCGGTAGCGGTCTTTACAAATCTACCGACGGCGGCGACACCTGGAAACTCATCTCCCAAAACCCCGGTATGCCCAAAGGACTTTTGGGTAAAATAGGCATCGCCGTTGCTCCAACCAATGGCAACCGCCTCTGGGCTATGATTGAAAACAAAGAAAAAGGAGGGCTTTACACTTCTACCGATGGGGGGCAAACTTGGGCGCACATTACCGACAACCCCCAACTCAAACAACGTCCGTGGTACTATATGAATGTGGCCGTCAGCCCCAAAGATGAAAATCATATCATCGTATTGAATGTTAATGCTTTCAAATCCAAAGACGGAGGCAAAAGTTGGCAACGTATCAATGTACATCATGGCGATACTCACGATATTTGGATAAATCCGCACAATCCCGACAATTATATCATAGCCGACGACGGCGGTGCTGAAGTAACTTTCAACGACGGCGGTACTTTTACCGAACTTGATATACCTACGGCTCAGTTTTATCATGTATCAGTGGATAATGATTTTCCGTACAACCTCTACGGTGGCCAGCAAGACAACTCTGCCAAGCGCATCGCCAGCCGCTCCGATGGCAGCGGCATCGGAGTCCGCGACTGGTATAATGTAGCAGGGGGCGAATCGGGCTATATCGTGTCTGACCCTCTCGACCCTATGGTTACTTTTGGCGGCAGCTACGATGGCGAGCTTACGCGCCACGACAAACGTACCAACCAAGACCAAAACATCAACGTCTATCCCGAATACTTCATGGGGTCGCCTAGTGCCGACCGCAAGCTACGTTTTCAGTGGACGTACCCCATTATGTTTAGCCCACACGACCCTAAATTGCTTTTTGTAACCTCACAATATGTACACAAAAGCACCGACTATGGTATGTCTTGGGAAACGATCAGCCCCGATCTCACACGCCATGACCCCAAGACCCTCGGTCCTACGGGAGGCCCCATTAGTTTAGACCAAACGGGGGCTGAAACTTACGCTACTATTTTTGCTTTTGATGAATCGCCCGTCGAAAAGGGAGTATATTGGGCAGGGTCTGACGATGGCTATGTTCATATCAGTCAAGATGCCGGCAAAAACTGGCAAAATATCACACTCCCTACCACGCAGTTGGGTGAGTTTGCACTTATCAGCATCATTGAACCATCGCGCTTCGACAAAGGGAAGGCTTATTTGGCAGCTACTCGCTACAAACTCAACGACTTTAAGCCTTACATTTTCAAAACGACTGACTACGGCAAAACTTGGACACAAATCAACAACGGTATTCCCGCCGACGAGTGGACGCGCGTAGTACGCGAAGACCCCAACAAACGTGGCCTGCTTTATGCAGGTACAGAGCGAGGTGTATATGTATCGTTCAATGACGGGGAGAGTTGGCAAAAACTTCAACTCAATTTGCCCAATACTCCTATTCACGATTTGGCCATTCAGAAACGCGAAAAAGACTTGGTAGTCTGTACACACGGGCGTTCGTACTGGATATTGGACGATTTGACACCACTGCACGAAATCATGGACAAACAAGTAAGTGCCGAAAGCACTGCTCATCTCTACAAACCCCGCCACAGCTACCGTATGCAAGGCGGTGGGCGATTTGTGATAGACGAGTTCACAACAGAAGGCGAAAACGCCCCCAACGGTGTACTCACCCGATATTACCTGAAAGATGCCCCTTCAGAAGAAGTGAAGTTAATTTATTTTACGGCTACCGGCGATACAATCATCAGTTTTTCAAGCAAAAAAGACTTGAAAGGAGAAGAAATAAAACCCTCAAAGGATTTTTATGAAAAAACCGACCAACGCCGCCCCAACGTCTTGACTGCCAAAGCAGGTATGAATGTATTTCTATGGAATATGCGCTATCCCAATGCCACCGAAGTAGAAGGCACCAATGTCATGTGGAGTGGCAGCACGATTGGCCCCAAAGTAGTACCGGGCCGCTACAAAGTGCAGTTGATAGTAGGCAAAACACTCATCAAAGAACAAGAATTTGACATCTTACAAGACCCCCGCGTTAAAACTCCACTGACTGATTTGCAGGCACAGTTTGATTTGAGCATGAAAATCAACCAAAAACTCTCCGAAACCCACAAAGGCATCAACCAACTACGAAAAGTTCGCAACGACATCAATAGTTACATGAAGGCCGTCAAAGATGAGAAATTGGCACAAAAGCTAAAAGAACAAACCAAAGACCTTCTCAAAGCCCTTGATGAAATAGAAGGTACGCTCATGCAACCCAAAAGCAAAGCCACCCAAGATGCGCTGAATTTTGCCATTCAACTCAATGATAAGCTCGCAGGCGTGGGTTCTGTTGTAAATTCTGCCGACACCAAGCCCACCAAACAAAGCTACGAAGCCTACAACGATCTGGCGGGCAAAATAGATAAGCAACTCGACCGCCTCCGTAGTGTCATAGCCAAAGAAGTACCTGCTTTCAATGAAACCATTCGACAAGCAGACATCAAAGCCATCAATATCAACTAAGCCAAGCTGTGCCAGCACTCAAAGTGCTGGCACAGCAAACTACAATTGGACCGCATTAGAACAAATCCCCGCAAAATGTTTCAATAGTCTATGATTTAGCTTCTTACGTCGCTAAACGCCTCTCAAACTTGTCTAAAGTATCGAACTTTCGACAAAGTTTATCTCTAATCCTCTCTCATGCAGCACATTTTACGGGTTTTCCTATTTTTGGTGGCGATAGGTTTTTCATTTCAAAATCATGCACAAACTGCCAACGAACTCAAATACCGTATCCACATCAAAAAAGCGACGGGCAAAATCACCCTCGACGGCCTGCTCAACGAACCCGACTGGCAAATGGCCGAATGTACCACACCTTACCGGCAGCAGTTCCCTTATGATACTTCGGAGGCCATACAACAAACCCAAACCCGCCTGACCTTCGACGACGAAGCACTCTACGTCAGTCATATTGTATTTCAGCCGCGCAAATATGCTGTGCAGTCGCTGCGACGCGATTTCCCCAATGGCGGTGGTACCGATTTGATTTCGACCAATCTTGATACGTTCAAAGATAAACAAAACGCCTTTCATTTTTCGGTCAATCCTTACGGTGTAGTACGCGAGGGACTCGTAACACGCGGCGAAGACGTAACCACCGACTGGGACAACAAATGGGACTGCCGCGTAACCAACTACGACGATCGCTGGGTGGTAGAAATCAAGATTCCATTCAAAACGCTCCGCTATCGAGTATCAGAAGGGGTCAATGAGTGGAACGTCAATTTTTTTAGGAACAATCTGGCCATCAACGAACGGTCTGGCTGGGCACAAATGCCGCGTGGCTCAAGAGGCAATAATATCGCTTTTTCAGGCACACTCGTTTGGGATACCCCACCCCCCAAACCCGGTGCTAATATTTCGCTGATTCCGTACATCACGGCTGCTGGTGGTGCTGATTATCTCAAAAACCGCCCTTGGAATAACGCTGCTAACATCGGCGGTGATGCCAAAGTAGCCATCACACCCGCCATGAACCTCGACCTGACTTTCAACCCCGACTTTGCACAAGTGGACGTGGACCAGCAAGTTACCAATTTGAGTCGGTTTGAGTTGTTTTTCCCCGAACGCCGTCAGTTCTTTTTAGAAAACAGCGACTTATTTGGCGGATTCGGTGGCCGTCAAATGAATCCCTTTTTTAGCCGTCGAATTGGTTTAGGGCGCGATACTATCCTCAAAGAAAACGTAACCGTCCCCATCGTAGCAGGGGCGCGCCTAAGTGGCAAACTCAACAACAACTGGCGACTGGGCGCACTCCTAATGCAGACAGGCCGCCAAGAAAATGTAGCCGTAGCGGCCAATTATTCGGTACTGACACTCCAGCGGAAACTCTTTACGCGCTCGGCTCTTTCGATGATTTTGACCAACAAACACAATTTCTTTGAAGCCAACGACCGCCGCAACGCCGATGTGTACAATCGTGTCGCTGGAGTAGAATATATCGCTGCTTCGGCCAATGGCTATTGGAACAATAAGTTTTTTTATCACCATGTTTTTTCGCCGGTACAGCGCAATGAGCCTTTTGCGGCGGGGGCCTCATTGAGCCACCATTCGCCCAAATGGGTACTCGAAGCCATGATCAGCCGCCAAGGCGAAAACTACCGTCCCGATATTGGATTTGTACAGCGTGTAGGCCAAGGACTTTGGCGAACTCCCGTTTTTGTAGAGCGAGTTTGGTTTCCGGCCAATCCTCAAATCAATCGTATTTTCAATAGCATCGGCATTGGCATAGATGCTGATTTGACCATGAAAGCCACCGACTCGCAAATTTGGGATTGGGACTTTTCACCTATCATGGCTATTGTACGTTTTCGCAACAGTGCCATGCTGCGCGTTACGCCCATACGTTATGACTATACTTATTTATTTTCAGCTTTCGACCCTACCAATACCGGTGGGAAAGCACTACCTGCCGGAAGCGAATATCTATACCGAAGTGCCCGCTTTTCGTATTTCGACAACCATGCCCGCCGTGTTTATCTTGATTTGCAAGGACAAATCGGCGAATATTTCAATGGCCAGTTGATGTCGGTTACGCCCAAACTTTCGTATCGCTATCAGCCCTATGGCTTGTTTTCGGTAACAGCCACCTACAACCGTATCAAACTCCCTAAAGGCTACAATAGCACCGATTTGCTGCTCATTACGCCACGTTTGGATTTGACCTTCAGCAAAAGCTTGTTTTTTACTTCACAACTTCAATATAACAATCAAATCAACAATGTAAACCTCTATACGCGCCTCCAATGGAGATTTGCACCTGTGAGCGATTTGTTCATGGTTTATACCGACAACTACTTTGCCCAAGAAACTTGGTCAGCCGAAAACCGCTATTATGCCCCCTTCCAGTCTAAAAATCGAGCCTTGGTACTCAAGCTGACCTATTGGCTCAATGTCTGACGATTTGTGTTTTTTCTAAAACTAATCCTTTGTTTTGTGGGTTAAGCATGAAAAAAGCCTAATCGTTTATGAAGCATTATCACCTACAAGTCAAAGAAATCATTCAAGAAACCCCCGAAGCAATCACCATTTCATTTTGGCACCCATTGAGCGAAATGCTCAAGTACCAGCCCGGCCAATTCCTCACCTTTTTGCTCACTATCAATGGCGAAAAGATTCGACGCTCTTACTCTCTTTGTAGCTCCCCACACACCGACAGCAGCCCCGCCGTTACGGTCAAGCGAATCCCCGGTGGTCTGGTTTCCAACTGGCTCATAGACAACCTAAAAGCCGGCGACTACCTCGAAACTCTTGAGCCTACCGGAAATTTCCGAATCGAACCCGATGCTCGCAATGCCCGCACTGTGGTATTGATAGGAGCAGGTAGCGGCATTACGCCTTTGATGTCTATGACCAAATCAGTCTTGAAAATAGAGTCTGACAGTCGAGTCGTGCTTCTCTATGGCAATCGAAATGAGGAATCCATCATTTTCAAAAAGCAATTAGAGAACTTGTCGGAGCAATATGGTGAGCGTTTGGTCATCAAACATTCGTTGAGCCAGCCTTCTGGTACTTGGACAGGAGCTACTGGCCGACTCAACAAAACACAAATTCTTCGGCTATTGGAGAGACTCCCTCATTTCAACGCCCCATCAGCCGAGTATTATCTCTGCGGCCCCGACGGCCTCATGGAAGAAGCCAAACGTGCATTGGAGGTGTTGGGCGTAGCTTCTACTCAAGTACACAAAGAAAGTTTTGCCACAGCCACTACACACACTCCTACCATCGAAGCCGATGATGAGGGCAGCCTCAAAACTCAAGAAATCACTGTCATCTACGAAGGCAGTGAGTACAAAATCGAAGTACAGCCTCACCAAACAATACTCGAAGCAGCCCTCGAAATGGACATAGAACTTCCATACTCGTGCCAAGCGGGTATGTGTACAGCCTGTATGGGTCGCTGCGTATCGGGCAAAGTACAACTCGACGAAGAAGACGGCCTCACCAAAGCCGAGTTGGCCGCAGGCTACATATTGACCTGTGTAGCACACCCACTGTCCAAAGATGTGGTCATAGAAATTGAATAAACCTCGCAAAAATTGCCTTTCGGCACTTTTTTTGATATTTTCACTTCCTTAAAAAACCTCTCAATACCGTGGAAACAAACATACGCCCTTACGAACTTAGCGACCGCCGTACGCTCGAACATATTTTCATGCTCAATTCCCCCAAATATTTCGCCCCCGAAGAAGTAGGCGATTTTTTGGAGTATTTGGATATGTTTGGCGACGACTACGTGGTAGTGGAAGCCAACGGCCGTGTAGTGGGTGGAGGAGGGTATTGGATTCGTTCGTTCGATAAAGTTGGAGGATTGACATGGGCGATCCTTCACCCTGATTTTCAGGGTACTGGACTCGGTAAAGAATTAGCTCTTTATCGTATCAATAAAATCAAAGAAATAGGTACAGCTCAACGAATCCAAGTAGAAACCTCCCAACATTCGTTTGGGTTTTATGAAAAACTTGGCTTCAAACTCGTTGATATTCAGCATGACTACTGGTCAGACGGAATTGATTTGTACTCGGCGGTCTTGGAATTGTAAAAATAATTATGTTTTTACCCTTTAAAAAAACAATGTAGCAATGAGCATACAAAATGATTCGACCTACATTACTCCAGAACAATATCTCGAAATGGAGCGTAAAGCTACCTACAAAAGTGAATATTATCAGGGAGAAATTTTTGCAATGGCTGGAGCTAAAATTCGTCATAATGCCATTAAAGACAATATGGTTGCATTAATGATGACGCACTTGAGAAAAAAAAG
>JBKBKL010000127.1:0-12422 GCA_046294665.1 Runella sp. | reverse complement strand
CCAAATCTTTCCCTTTCCAACAAGCAGAAGCGATACCTATTTTGGAGAAATCACAGGGGAAGGTTTCGTAGTTATAATCAGGGTGATGAGTTGCATATACGTGTTGCTCCAGACCGATTCGCTCTTTTTCGTATCCCATGAGGCACATCTGAAAACCCATGTCGGAGGGACCTCCCATGATACCAGCCGCACCGGGTTGTTGGAGAGGCAAATCATTGACAGGCACGATGCCGAGCACTTCGGCGTACTGCTGTTGTTGGGTTCTGGTAGCCAACGACACCACCGCATTGGCAGGGGCATTGATACCCTCTACGGCACTTTCTTTGAGCAGCGATACTCCGCCTTTTCGTCTAACAATCTGCGTTACAAAAATCTGCTCACCCGATGGCCCGATGAAAGCCGTACTTTTCATCACGATAAATCCCAAAGGCTCCGGCCCTTCACAGTCGAACTCCGTAGGGGGGGCAATGGCCCCAAAGCGCGCTCTCAATATTTTGTAATAGGCTTTCTCCACATCAGGGGTCCCTGCTTCAATGACTGCCAAGCCGTTGTCCCACGGGCGCGCTCCCATGCGATTGGGTAGTGCCGTAGGGTTGTGCGTTTCGAGCAATCGCACAACAGAGCCTTCACCGTACCCCAGTAAAGCAAACCTGTCCAAATGATGCCCGAAACTTTCGCGTTGGCGAAATGTAAGATGCCCATATTGTAAAAGTTGATAGCCAAGTCCCTCTCTATAAAATCGAAGACTCGAAGCCCAGCAGTTGGTTACGACCGAAACAGCCTGCAATGCGCCTTTAATATGGACATTTGTAGAAGTCATGGTATTTTGTGTTTAACTTTTACAAAAATAATTCCTATAAACATTAAACAAACTATTGCGCTTTCTGTTTCTAAATGTGAAATTGCAAGGGCAAATTTTCACAAAAACAAGAAATTATTTTGTCATAAGTGGTCAAGAGTAAAATCTTGAATATATCATTCAAGTCTTGACAAAACATGACAATCAATAACTCAAAACCCAAAACTCAAAATGAGCCTTAGACTTTTCCCCAAACATCTTGGCGTATGGGAGGGTACTTATACCCGCATCGCCCCCGACGGCAGCATGATAGACCGCTGGAACAGCCGCCTCACCATAAGAATGGAAGGCGAGCGTGGCTATCACCAAGTCAATGAATACTTTTGGCCAGATGGACACTATGAATGTCATGATTTTGGTGTGAGTATGTTTGATGAAAACTGGATACTACAATTTGACAACCCTCGCATCAAAGGCCATGCTTGGGAAACCCAAAACAGCGTCAATCTGATTTGGGAATATAAAGATCGGCCTGGTTCAAAACTTTTTGAGATGATAGACCTCATCGGCGACGACGAGCGTACACGTATTCGTACTTGGAAGTGGTCCTACTATGACCAGTTTGAGGGCAATACCATGATTCATGAGAAGAAAGTAAGCGACGACCCCAATCGCGACCCTCAATTCTGGGAAGACCTCCCCAAAAAGCGTTTCACAGGCATCAGTAGAAGTAACAGATAAATGCCTCCCTTCCCCCAGAGGAGGCTTTGATACATAACTAAAACTCCCCCTCGGGGGCTGGGGGGCTTAACGTATGGGACTTACAATCACCGAAAAAATAATGGCCTACAATAGTGGGCGCGATAAAGTAACACCGGGCGAGTTGGTCTGGACAGATGTGTTCAGCGTGATGACCATGGACTACCTCGGCAAAGAAACTTTCAAACTCTTTGATTCGCTCGGTACTAAAGAAGTATTCGACAAAGAACGAGTAATCTGCGTTTCTGACCACCTTGTACCACCGCCTACCCCGCAGTTTGCGACCATGCTCAACGAGTGGCGTGCTGCTGTCAAAGCCCACGACATCAAGTATTTCTATGATTTGGGCAGGCAAGGTATAGCACACCAAATCATGGTAGAGCAAGGCCACGTATTGCCAGGTAAAATCAGCATTGGTACCGACTCCCATGCCAATACTTACGGGGCAGTAGGAGCGATGGGCAATGCCGTAGCAGTTTCTGATGCTGCTGTGGCTATGGCAACGGGCAAATGCTGGTTTCGAGTGCCCGAACAGGTCAAATTTTATATAACCGGTCAATGGCAGCCCTTTGTCATGGCCAAAGATCTAAGTCTGCACATTATGGGTATGATGCGCTGGAATGGCCACCTCATCTACAAAACCCTCGAATACGCCGGACCCGCCATAGAGGCACTCGACGTAGCAGGCCGCATGACACTCTGCAATATGACCGTGGACTTGGGTGCTAAAAATGGCATCATTGCCCCCGACCAAAAGACGATTGATTTTCTACGACCCGTACAGAAAGGTCATTGGGATATGATTGCCTCCGATGCTGATGCCAACTACGAGGCTATTTACGAAATAGACATCACCAACCTCGGCCCTACTGTAGCCCGCCCCGACAAACTCGACGATGTAGTGCCTGTGGAGCAAGTAGTAGGTACGAAGTTTAACAAAGCCTTCGTCGGCACCTGCACCAATGGCCGACTGGAAGACATCGCTGTTTTGGCGCAGATTTTAGGCGGCAAACAAGTTCACCCCGACGTAAACTTCTTACTCGTACCTGCCAGTACTCAAGTGTATTTGGAGGCAATCAAGGCAGGTTATATCGAAACACTCATAGAAGCAGGGGTAGCCGTAGATACGCCCAGTTGCTCGGCTTGTGCAGGTATCCACACAGGCGTAGCCGGCGATGGCGACGTGGTACTGAGTGCCGGCAACCGCAACATGAAAGGCCGTATGGGAAGCAAAAATGCTGCTATCTACCTCACCAGTCCTGCCGTAGTGGCTGCTTCGGCCTTGAAAGGTGAGATAGTAGATCCAAGGAAGTAATATGTGGTGATGTGGTGATGTGGTGATGTGGTGATGTGGTGATGTGGTGATGTGGTGATGTGGTGATGTGGTGATGTGGTAGGATAGTGATATAGCGATTTTTGTAACTTCTTGATTTATATTAGTTTATTTTTTGTTCAGTGTTGCTCATTCCCAAAATATTCACCAAACAACTTGCTTACCAAACCACTACTACACCAAATCAGTATGAGTTACGAACTTTCTTTCAATGATTTTTTTCGTAAAAAGACAAAGGAGTTTGCTATCAATATCATTAAATATTCAGCCAAATTGCCTAGAACAGATGAGATAAGGGTTGTTAAAAATCAGTTATTACGTTCAGCTACATCAATAGCTGCTAATTTTAGAGCTGCTTGTAGAGCAAGGTCAGATGCGGAATATTATGCGAAAATGTGTATAGTTGTAGAAGAAGCTGATGAATCTGTATTTTGGCTTGAAATATTGGAAGAAGCTAATCTTCATAGTTCCACACTACTGATTGAATTAAAAAACGAAGCTAATCAAATTATCTCTATTGCGGCCAAAACCCGTAAAACTCTAAAATCAACAAAAAATACTTGAGCCATCAAACCACCACAACACTAAACCACCATAACACCAGATGATTATACGCGGAAAAGCCTGGGCATCAAGGGCCTACGTCATGTCGTTTGATATGGTCGTCCAGCGATTTTGGACATCGCCCATTGACAAAACCGAAAATGCCAAATTTATCATGGCGGGTGTAGATCCCAAATATGATCGTGAAAACGCCTTCAAAGATGAAGGCTACACCTTTATTGTAGCGGCACACAACTTTGCCGGAGGAGGCAAGTCTATCGAACACTGTGTAACAGGTCTTATGGGAGCAGGCATACGCGCTGTCTTTGCAGACTCCTTTGCAAGGTTGCAGTTCCGAAATGCCATCAACTATGGATTGCCGTTTGTTACGGCCCCCAACGTAATAGACATGGTAGAAACTGGCGACGAACTCGAATACAACCTCCAAACCTGCGAACTCCGCAACCTCACCAATGGCAAAAGTATGATGACAGCACCCGTTGCTCCTTTCGTAGCCGAAGTAGCTGAAGCAGGGGGCTTGCTGGAGTTTATTCGACATAAAATCGCTAACGGTACTGTCGCTGAACTTAGGTAATGTTGCACCTTAAAAAAGCCTTAAAATTGAATTCTAATGTTGTTTTTTTGATTTTTATATTATGTTTGGGTGAAATATATAGCCGCCTAACCTATATACGTAAACCCTTACTTGATATGGACAAAGAACAAGCTGTCAGACAGGCTCTGCGCAAGCGTTTTATGGCTTTAGAACTCAGAGATTATGAGATGATGAAGTCGGTGTTTTACCCCAAAGCACAGATAATCCAAAGTGGGCGTTTTCAGTTGCAAAAGACAATCGAGGAATATATTCAGTGGATTGAAAGCCTTTTTGATCGCATCGAAATCAACCAGTACCAAGTCAAGGATATTCAGCTTTTTGAAACTGTGGCTGTGGTATCCGAGAGTTATCATTTTTATTATACTCGCAAATCCGACCTTGTCAATTGTGTAGGCTATGGTAGCATATCAAGTGTATTGAAAAATTGGGAAGGCCAATGGAAAATCATTCAGATGTGTGTAGGCAATCATACCCTCGAATTGGATACTTCTTCTGATGTAATATCATAGCCTTGCATAACATTGTCCCTTTTTGTGGTACTGCATGAGTTTTGACCCGACCCTACTTCACACCGAACTTACCTTCCAAACAGCCCGTAGCGGAGGTAAAGGCGGGCAAAATATTAATAAGGTGGAAACTAAAGTCGAATTGCGCTTCAATATCAGCCATTCTGCCTTTTTGAATGAAGCACAAAAAGAAATGCTACTCCAAAAATTGGCCAATCGCCTCACTTCGGAGGGAATATTGATTTTGACGCACCAGACCGAACGCTCCCAACTTGCCAATAAAGAAAAAGTAATCAAAAAGTTTAATGCGCTCATTCAGAAGTGCTTTGAGCAGCCCAAACCTCGTAAAGCTACTCTACCTACTGCCGAAATGATAGAAAAGCGACTTAAAGCTAAAAGACAAAAAGCAGAGATGAAGGCTGCTCGAAAGAAAATTGAGTGGTAGTATTTAAAACAAAAAATGATAATTTTGGGTTTTAAAATACAATTTCACAACAAAACTTCAATCAACAATGATGAAACGAATTGCTCTGGTATGTACTCTTGCCTGTTTTTCGATTTTGAACACTTTGGCCAACAACCCCGACGCTATCTTGGGTGTTTGGAAAAACGGGGAAGGCACAGGCTTGGTTCAAATCTACAAAAAGGGAGATCTTTATTATGGTAAAATTGTATGGCTTAAAGTACCAAACAACCCCGACGGCACACCACGTACTGATGTCAATAACCCCGACGAAAAACTACGTTCTCAGCCTTTGAAAGGATTAGAAAACCTGCGAAATTTCAAATTCGTAGGCAACAATAAATGGGAAAATGGTAATATCTATGACCCAAAGGTGGGGAAAGATTACTCTTGTGAAATGAAACTTGTGGACGAAAATACCCTCGAAGTGAGAGGATACATTGGAGTTTCTCTTTTTGGAAGAACTGATGTTTGGAAGCGACAAGTCGTCAAAAGTAAATAATAAATAAACCCCGCAATCGCGGGGTTTATGATTTCTAAGGGCTTACTAAATTAATACTTACATTGAAATAAAGCGGATTGCCCAAAGTATTGGCAAAAGTAGCTTTTTCGTTTTTGACAGGGTTTTGGGTATTGTACGCATCAAAACGCCAGTTATAACGCCACCCCGCCTGTGCCGATAGCCAAATAAAGCCCGACAACTGACGCTCATACGTAATGCGAGGTTTCAGCTCACCACGTCGCACAAACAAATCTGTTTCACCCGTTCGCATGGGAGTTAAGTGGTAGGCATTTCCTTCGATTTCATATCCAAACATCAGCATAGAAGTTGTACCAAAATTGCGCCTTACATTGAGGCGTGCTGGTAAAAGTGCCTCAATCCCCCACTTGGAGTTGAAAGTCTGATTGTACAAAATGGCCGGAATATGCAGTACCTGTCCTGCACGGTAGGTACGTGTAACACCCACCGCCCACATCAAATTATCGCTTTTTTTCCAACCATACAACACCGCTCCGCTGATTGTGAGAGCCTTCGACGAAATATCCGACGGCTTACGATAATTGCCGTTGATGTCGGCTTGTCCCTGAAAAATCAAAAAATTCTTTTCGTTGAGTGGTTTGAAGGCCGTAGCGTTGAGGCTGGTCATACGCAGACCATCGTCCAGACGACCCAGCCACGCTGCTCGCTCGGGGTTGGCCAAATTGACGGAGGTATTCCAATAGCTTATCCCTACATTAAGTATAAAACTCGACTTTGAAATCAAAGGCGTATTGAAAGCCAAACGCACGCCTCTGAAAGCATTGACATCGGTAGAAGTGTTGGTTTGTGGACCGACCGTCGTAAGCGCAAAAGGCAACTGTCCTTCATAGCCTACCGAAATCAGTTTGGTAGGACTTAGATAAAGTACTTTTTGGGTACAGTAGGATTTGGCCGCATCGGCATCACCAAATTCATCAAAATTAAAATCGTCGGTCTTGGTGGTGTCTGTTTGTGAAAAACTCACCTGCGTCAGTAAGCATAAACTCAAAAGGAAAAGTTGGAATAATCTCATAGGTACTGTTTTTAGAATGGATTGATGAAATTTTAGGATTGTTTTTGGAAAACAAGCAAACGTATAAAGATGTTTGTAAAAATAAAAAACACTCAAACAGTAATTTTTCTTTTGCGGGCGGTTACTTCCCAAGTTTGTGCCACACGGCCATCATGCACTACTTGCATCTCGTCATACAGATTGACAGTAGGGCAGACATGATACGGCACGCCGTAGAGAACATCGCCTATTTGGAGCGTATTCCAGTTGTTTACTTTAAGTACGCCATGCTCCTCACTCTGCCCGATGAGTTCATAATCTGATAAATTCAAGAATTTGATCCGCTTGTCAATGGCATTTTCGGCAGCGATAGCTTTGTGTCCCATATCTATCGTAATCAGCCCCTCGGCAGGTTTGGAAATGATACGTGTCAGTACCAATGCCGCATACTCAAAAGGTTGCTCTTGGAGTGCATCGCCATAGCCCCAATCCCACAGTACACAAGTACCGGGGCTGTAGCACAAGTTATTTACTTTTTCGACCCTCTCCAGATGCGATGTAAAAGCCGGTGTACCTCCCGCTATCACCATGGGGTTGGGTAAGCCTGCCGCTTTGATTTGATGAAGTAACTGGCCGACTCCCTCAAAATCATTGTCCAACTTAGCTTTTCGGGTCGAAAAATCCAGATCTCGTACATGGCCATCGTACACGTGCAGACCCAAGCACTGTAAATAGGGCATTTGAGTAAGTGCTGTATAAAAATCAAAAAGCAAATCGTCGAGCGGGTGGCCGGAGCGATTCATGCCGTTGTTAATGTCTAAAAGAACAGGGGCGGTCAGACCACTTTGGGCAAAAAAGTCATTGGTTTGCTGCGCTGTGCTGGGGTTGTCTATCAACGATGCGATGAGTACATCGGGGTATTGCTGACGAAGATGTAGCAGACGTTCGATTTTGGGACCGACCAACTGATGCGCGATGACGATGATTTTGCCGCCGGCTCTACATACCATTTCGGCCTCAGCGATGGTGGCGCATTTGAATTTGCTGATGCCGGCATCGAGCATCATGGCTACGATTTGGGGTGTTTTGTTGGTTTTGACATGTACAAAAAGCCAATCGGGGCCACCTGCCATGTCTATCATTTTTTGGATATTGGCTGCTACGCGGTCTTTATAAACCAATAAAGAGGGCGAATCAACCTTCGACTCGTTTGAAATTTTATACCAAGACATGAAAAAGATAAAATTAAACTGGGCAAAAATAGAGCGTTACACAACATATTTTTCAAAAAAATGTCTTTTTAGGGTGTGTTATCTCATGCTACCTTTTTTATTGAGCGTTTGGATTTTGGTTAAAAAATTTTTGACTCGCAGCAGTTTCGGTATTGAGGGTTGGGAGGTTTCCTCAAGATAAGGAATTGGTCGGCCATCGGCATAAAATCTTAGGTAATGATCATAGAAAGTACGGGCCGTGATATCCCATTTTTTGAGGAATTGGGCGCGCCCGTCGTTGTGCGGTACACGATGCAGCGACTTGGATACAAAATGATAGACCAAACTTCGGCCTATACCCCGAAAATGCCGCACACCAGCCGCCCATAACTTCCGACTTATGTCGGGGTCAGAGTAGATGCCAGGGCTGAGTTCGATACTGAAGCCTCCGATCAGGTTCCAATAATAGCGGTGCATCAAACTGGGAGGAATAGAGGCTCCTTGCCAGTCGGGTATGGCGCATTGGGTGTATTCACGTAAGAGGGCTTCTTCCCGAAAATTTTCGACACTATCGCCATAGTCATGACCATGTGATATAGCCTTCCAGTGACCTTCAAAACGGTCAATTTGGGTACTCGAAAAATAAAAATCGGGTGTTCCGTGTTCCAATACCGCCTGATAGAGATGAAAATCCCATTCGGGGCAAGGGTACATATCGTCGTTGAGGTACAAAATATAGTCGGCTTTGGCCAATGAATAGGCGGCATTGCAAGCCATACAAATACCGATATTTTGGGGAGAATAGCTAAAGTCCAAGCCCTCGGCTTTGGCCCAGGCGATTGTTCCGTCGCTGCCGTCGTTGATATGCAAGATAATCTGGTGCCGATATGTAGAATTTTGCCTGATGCCTTTTACGCACAGTTGAACAAAAGGCAGATTGTTCCAAGTCGGGATTAGTATAGAAAAAAGGGGTTTTTCTTCAAAGTGGGTGTTTTCAAAATACTCAATCATGGTAGGTGGTTTTGAGAGATGTGTTGGATTTTATGCCAAAAATAGTGGTAATATTTTTTAAGTTCATTTGTGTTGTAATAGCTATCTGGATTCAGTGCTGGTTGATAATTTTGTACGCCTTTTTATTCCTACCTCTTCATGCTGAATAGAGGGGTGGCTTCATTCATTCATCTGGATTATTTTCTAATGGAGGTCATCGCCTCAATTTGAGCGTAGTGCCAATCCGAAAAACGGTATTTTGGTATTTGAAATTTTGAAAAACCGCTACTGCTTCTACTCTAAAAAACGGAAAACCCGGCACAAGACCATCTAAGCCATAGCCTACTTCTGCATAGTGGCGCGCCGTAGGTGTAAGCAAATAGTGCAGCATCAAGTTTTCTTTCAAACCTGCCAGACGTATGAGCGGAATACGAGTAATCAGTAGCCGCCGCGATTCGTTGAGCAAATGTGCTTCCAAATACCGCTGCGAGGTGCTGAATTGATAGTAAGGCAATGCCCTAAAAGTAGTGTAGGCATCGCCGGTTTGGATAAAAAATTCATTGCCCATGAAATGCTTGAAATCCATCAAGTACAGCGAGCGATTGTTGAGAAACGCCCCAGCCGTCAGGGCATAGTGCAGTTCGCTACGGATACCTGTCTGAAGGCTGTGTTTTATGCCTATTTCTACTTGATCGAAATCTACATCGCTGGCACCGACGTTGAAGCCTTTGGCATAGCGAAGCGCAAAAGTGGGGTTGTTGTTGGTCAGATAATACTTACGTCCGTTACGAATCCCGTACTTTTGGCCGGGCTTCCATGTCAAGTTCAGTCGGAGTGTAAGTGCCTCATGTGGCTCAAAGCGATAGAGCAGTTGGGCGGGGCCGCCGGCGGCATCGCTGTATTCTTGATTGAAGGGAGCATTGGACGTAAAACTCCTTCGTTTCCAGTTGATAGTAGGTTTGATGTCCTCATGGTTTTGGAGTTCATAGCGGCGAGCAAAGGCGATATTTCCCGAAAAATTCAGAACATCGGCCAACCGATTGTAATAAAACGAAAGCTGCCCAAAGTCTTTTTCATAGATTTTCATCAGGTTTTGCTCAAAGAATAACGTCGTGGTGCTGTTCAGTGAGGGCGTGATGGGGTTTTCGTCATTGAACTGTGATACATACCGCCCGCCTTTTAGCGATATACCTCGTCGAGGGCCATTCCAGCCGGTAGCTATCGTACCTGTAAATACTTTTCGCCCAAAGGCATACCTACCCAATGGCTTGAGATAGAAAGAGTTCTCTCGGTTGAGTTGGTATCTCAAGCCCAGCGAGGCTACCATGTTGATTTTTTCGACAGTATTGTAGGTCATATTGCCACTTTGTAGCGGACTTTCGTAGTCAAGTTTCCATTTTTTGTTTTTGGTGAGGTTGAAAGTTCCACCCATGATGTACTTGGAGAAATTGATAGTGGAAGAATCTTTTTTGGCTTTGGTGCTATCGGTCTTTACTTTGAGTTGTTTTACCACTTTGATACTGTCGTAGCGTTGGTAGCTTTTGATTTCCAACTCCGTGAGCGGAATCGTACGTGCTTCGTTCCAAAACTCATCGCTGCGTTTGTTGGCCATAGAATCTATGACAATCGAATCGTTTCGTACTACATTTACATCTTGCTTTTGGGCTTTACGCTCTTGGCGTTCTTGGCGTTCGTACTCTTTCATCAAGCCACGGAGTTGTTTGGTCGAAAACTCCTTTTGCTCTTTGGCCAAGTCGGCCAATTTTTGGGTACGAACGTCTTTTTTAGAAAGGTCGGTAGCTGGTTTTTCAAACTTTTCGTCGAGTACTACGACCGATTCTTTGAGAGCCGGATTTACTTTAAGATTATTGTAGCGTACAGAAATAATGTACTTCGCTTCGCCCGCAAAACCCATAAACCCACCATAAGCGCGGTACTGCTGGCTGGTAGGCATCCAAACATCCTGCACAGGGTGATAGACCTGCTGGGTGTTCCAATCGAAAGTTTGGATACGGGTTTGGAGGTCGAGGCTGTGAATAGCCCAAGTGTTTTCGATGATATAAATCTGCCCTTTAAATACTCCCTCACCATAAGAACGCGGTATGACTTTGATTTTATTGACTTCTATATCGCCCTCACGAAACGAGCCTTCATATTCAAATCTATAATATCCAAAGGCTTTGGGCGAAAGTGGCGACACAGCCTCAACGACAGTAGGGTCATAAAAACTCGACATCACAAACTGATTGGGACTGGGGCCGCTGTTGTCTATGCTGTTGCGGGTCGAAATCACTTTTTGTTGATAACGGTTGGGCTGCTGAAAACTGATTTCGTTGATGCTTTCATTGACAAACGGTCGGCCTTCTACGATTCCTTCTTTTTGTAGTTGTTTTTTGGCAAAAAATGGAATATCGGTAATCGTCAATACCGCTTTGATATGGGCGCGGGCTTGGTAGGATTGTACTTGTAGCGCATGAAACCGTGCCTTGGCAATGGCCCGCCGCATGATGGTGTAAGCGGGGTCTTCTTGGCGCGAGCCTACGCGCACTTCATTGATGTTGAGGGCTTGCTCTTCGAGTACTACGTTCAACGTCTGGAAGCCTGTTGTTACTTCTACTTTTTTGGAAAGTGATTTGAAGCCTAAATACTGAAAAACAATCTCATAACTACCCGCAGTGAGGGTGAGTTCATAGCGGCCATCGGCATTGGCCATCGTACCTATGGACGTACCTTTGACCAATACCGCTGTATAGGCCAGCGGCTCGCCTTTGGCGGTTTTGACGATGCCTTTAATACCACCGGCATAGGTCAAAAGATTTCCTACAAAAAGGAAAATAAGTAAAGTAAAAATCGTTTTCATGGGGCTGTGGTTCTCTGTTTATCTGTGGTTTTATGGTTCAAAATTACTCAAAAGGCTCAAAAAGATTAAATTTTCAAAACATTTGGCTTTTACAAGCAATTACCAAAAATAAATCTTAAAAAACGATACAAATGAAAAAGTATAGCTGGTTTTTCGGTACTACGGCAGCAGTAGCTTTGTTGTTGGGATTTTACCAAAACGACAACCCCAGCCGCACCTCATCAGCGAGTTTAGATAGTATTTATGCCAAACTCTCCCAAGAAGAAAAACACGACCTCAAATACGCCGAAGGCGCGCTCGAAGTAGCCGAAGGCGTAGAAGCCAAACTATTTGCCTCGGAGCCTGTCATCACCAACCCCACCAACATTGACATAGACCATCGTGGGCGTGTATGGGTACTCGAAGCCTACAACTACCGCCCCGCTATCACGGGCAATCCCACCAAAAAAGAGGGCGACCGCATTTTGATTTTGGAAGATACCAATGGCGACGGCAAAGCTGACGTATCGAAAATATTTTATCAAGGCCCCGAAATCGAAGCCCCGCTCGGTATTTTGGTCATGGGCAATCGCGTGCTGGTGTCGCAGAGTCCGTATGTGTGGCTTTTTACCGATGAAAACGGCGACGACCGCGCCGACAAAAAAGAAATCATCTTTCAAGGCATCAAAGGGGAGCAGCACGACCACGGAATGCACGCCTTCACCTTTGGCCCCGACGGCAAATTCTATTTTAATTTCGGCAATTCGGGCGAACAGCTCTTAGACGGTAAAGGGCAGCCTGTATTGGACCAAAATGGCGACCCTATCAATC
>JBKBKL010000126.1:0-12510 GCA_046294665.1 Runella sp. | reverse complement strand
GATTGCGGCAGATTGGCCTTGGGGCCGAAGTAGATAGGTTTATCCTGACGCTCAACCGCGCTGCCGAAGATGCCGCCAAGCGTAGTGTACCCATTTTTACGAAGGCCATTACCAATATGTCTATCCAAGATGCGCTCGGAATTTTGCGTGGAGATTCTACGGCAGCTACGCAGTATTTGCAGCGTACCACGTACCAATCGCTTTACGATGAGTTTTTTCCGGTAGTAGATGAAGCCCTCCAAGCCAACAACGCCACGCGCCTCTACACCGACTTGGCCAATACCTACAACCGCTTGCCGATGGTGCAGCGTGTCAATCCCGATTTGAAGCAATATGCCACCCAAAAAGCGATCGAAGGGCTTTTCTTGTTGGTTTCGCAAGAAGAGCGCAAAATTCGCCGAGACCCCCGCGCTCGGGTCAATGATATTTTACGAAGGGTGTTTGGGAGTTGATAGAACAAAACGGAGTTATTGTAAATAGGATTTTAAAGATCCGTTTTGACTGGCTACAAATAGATAACGCCCCACCTTACGTACAGCTCGAACATCGCTTTCAAATTGTAAGCCCGACTTTTGAGGTAGGACATACGCAAACTTTCGACGATTAGTTTGACAAAATACCTGACCGTGGTTGGCATCTACTTTACCCATTCTGACGCGAGTACGGCTCATATTGCCACCCAAAATAATATCTTTTTTTTCGTCGCTGTCGGCATATACGATAGCAATAGCATAAACGGGCGCAAACTGGGCTTCCGTGGGCAATGGCTCAAAAGTGAGCTGACCGCCGTCATTCCACAAAATACCTGTACGATACTCATTGGCTTCGAGGGTTTGGGCTTTCTTTCGGAGGTCTTGGGTGAGGATTTGGTCAATGGTGGCCGTAGAGTAATCTATATAGTTGGTAAATTTTTTCTTCAAAATCGGCACTTGGTCGAGGAGTTCGTCGCGGCTGGCGTAGGGGTATTCTTTCTCGTTTTGGAGCATACTCAAGAGTGGTACTACGCCGCCATTGTCGCCAAAATCGCCATAGTAAAGCCTCAAACGCCCATCGGAGGTGATGTTGAACTGATGGTTTAGCCCTAAGCCTCCTACCACGAAGTCATCGTCGCCGTCGTTGTCGAGGTCAGTAGCAATCAGCGATTGAATGATTGATGGGTTGAGGGATTGAGTGATGGTAGGGGTTTCTACCAATTTTCCTTTTTGATTAAGATAAGCCTTGGGCTTATTCCATTCGCTCACTATGAGCAGGTCGAGGCGTTGGTCGCTGTTGAGGTCGCAGAAAGCCGCCCCCGTTACCAATGACGAATGACTGAATGATTCGATGACCGAAAATTGTCCTTTACCGTCGTTTTGAAGTAACACAGACTTTTGGGCTTCGGGGTAGCGTCTTGGTACACAGTGGACACCGATGAAAAGATCTTGGTCGCCATCGCTGTCAATATCGGTAGCTGCAATGGTAGAAGCGTTTAGTTTAATTGGTATGCTAATGAATGAGTGTCGGAGAAATTTCCCTTTTTGGTTGTGGTAAAGTCTTGGCTGCAAAAGAGGGTCTTGAGGGTTGAGATTGTAGCCGCTACTACCTACGATGAGATCTAAGTCGCCGTCGGTATCGGCATCAATGAATAGGGCGGCAGCATCTTCAAAGACAGCATCTTTCTCAAAATCAATTTGTTTTGATTCCGAAAATCCATTGGCGGTTTGGAGGAAAAGTTTGGCTGCTTGCCCACGTATGCCTCCTATATACACATCTTCGCGTCCATCGTTGTTGATGTCCCCCTGGGCCATCGCCACACGCTCTCCCGATAGCATTTGGGGTAGGAGAGGTTGGATTTTGAAATCGTTTGAAAACGATGCCGTACTAGGTTCATTGGTGCTTTGGAGAGAGAAAAAAGGGGACAATAGGGCAGTATTGAACGCTACTATTTTTGCAGTTTGGTGATTTATCTCAAAATGCTGATTGACTTTGGGGGTTTTGACTGCCGAAGTTTTCCCGTCAGTCCATTGTACAGTTAGGGAGTCTATTTTGGTGTTTTGACCGATTCCAAAATGCAGCGGTACGTACATTGAAGACTGAAAGCCACGTGTAGGCTGAAACTCTTGTAGTTGTGTTTGTCCATCGGCCCATAGCCATACTTTTGCGCCTATTTTGAGGGATTCGTTAGGTGTTTTTAATTTAATGGAAATCCAATTTTGTGGTTTTTTAGTATTTTGAGTTTGATTTTGATAGATAAATGCCTTGTCGTTGATGTTGTTGGTGATGAGGTCTAAGTCGCCGTCGTTGTCCAAATCGGCATACACTGCGCCATTCGATTGGCTGGGTTTGTCAAACCCCCATTCTTGTACTTTTTTTTCAAAAGTCAATCCATTTTTGTTTTTGAAAATATAATTGGGCTGATTGATAGCTGGCATTTTTTCTATGATTTCCATCTGAGTCGGCATGGCTTTGCCTTGTTGGCCTTCTATTTGTATATCGGTAGAGTATTTCAAAAACTCCATATTGGTATAGTCGCGGGCGTAGCCGTTGGTGATGAACAAATCTTTGAGGCCATCATTGTCGAAGTCGGCCAATAAGGCCGCCCACGACCAGTCAGTGTTGGAGATGCCCGCCAATTGGCCGATTTCGGAGAACCTCACCCCGTCGCGAAGCGAGTTCGGGCCACCCCTCTCCTTGAGAAGGAAAGGGGCTGGGAGAGAGGTATTGAGATGCAGCATATTTCGCATGGTTTGGTGGTGAAACCCTGCTTGTAGGAGGCGTTGGTATTTGTCGTAGTTGTCGTCGCCGGCGGTAAGTTTGATGCGGTCGTTGGGTTCGGGGAGCATATCGAGCGTAACGATGTCGGTCAGGCCGTCGTTGTTGATATCGGCAGCATCGGTACCCATGGAGTAAAACGACGTATGCCCCATGCTTTGGCGTACCACTTCGCTGAATGTGCCGTTTTGTTGGTTGAGGTAGAGATAATCGTTTTCGTTGTAGTCGTTGGCTACGTACAAATCAAGCCAACCGTCGTTGTTGAAATCGCTGACATTGAGTCCCAATCCAAAACTCAAGACATTGTTGAGCAGTCCCGCTTGAGCCGAAACATCAACGAATTTTTGGTTGTCATTGCGGAGCAATTTACAGCCATACCGTTGGTCGGCTTGTTGGCGAAAGTTAGCGATAAGTGGGCTAAATCCTGCAAATTCTTGAACGGAATGATTCAACAGAAAGCAGTCTAAATCGCCGTCTTTGTCATAGTCAAAAAAAGCAGCTTGGGTCGTGTAGGAGTCATCGTCGAGGCCGTATTCTTTAGCAGATTCTTTAAACCTTATGCCCTCAGAAGGGGAGGGGGTGATGTTGATGTAAAGCAGATTTCGGCGCAGGTTGGGGTCTTCGGCACCGGAGCGGCATACGTATATATCGAGCCGACCGTCGTTGTTGATGTCTATGAGCGATACGCCTGTTTTCCAACCATTGTGCTTGATACCAGCGGCTTCAGTAGCATCTTCAAAGGTAATTTTTGCCTGTTGGTCGGAAGAAGATAATTGGGTAGTATTGAGGTAGAGTTTATCGGCTACCATATTGCCAGTGAAATACAAATCAACAAGGCCGTCATTGTTGAAATCGCCTGCCGCCACGCCGCCGCCATTGTAGAAATAACCATATTTCAAGACGTTGTTGTCGGTGTCTTCTTCAACAAAATTGTTAAACTTTACGCCTGTATCATCAGAATCGAGGAGTTGGAATTGTTTTTTTTCAGACTGACAACTTGTAAATATTGTCAGCAATGCGATCATCATATTTTTTTGGCTTTTGAGCCAATGGTAGTCAAAAACACGCATACCAAAAGAAAAGTTTAATGGCTTAGAAATTATAAGATTAGTGTACTTTTATGTAAAGTTAATCCCTACTACCTCATAAAGTCTTCTAATAGGGGCTTGTCATTTTTGTTTACTTCTGGTTTGGGAGGCAATACTACTCCTTTCTTTTTCATTTTGGATTCAAGCGTGGTTTTCATGAATTGCGTAAGGCGGTTGTCGGGGTCGTAGGGCTGGCCACTGCCGAGGTTTTCGGGCCATGTTTCGGCCTGCTGTATGTATTGCATAGCATCTTTGTATTTTTTCTGGCGGTACAGATTGATTGCATATTTGATATTGGCTGTCCTAAACAAATCATGTGCGCCGCGTGCTCCTTCATTGGGCAAGATATGGAGCGTTTTGAGCAATTCGATACAGGCTTTGTATTGGCCTACTTTCTCAAACAAATATGCTTTTTGCTCGCCCATGATATAAGTTTCGTGATAGGTCAGATTAGATTTTTGAGTAAACTTATTGATTATTTCCAACGCCTTCTCTACATTATTTTGCTGCTCATAAAAATTGCTCCATGCCCTTACTACTCGCCAGTTGTCGGGAGCGAGGTTGTAGGCTCGCTGTAAGGCATCTTCTACTACATTTTTTTCTTCTTTGAACAACGCTGCTTTGGCTAAGTAAAAAGGTGCAAAATCGGGACGATTGCCACAAGCTAAATATTGCGCTTGGGCTTCTCGAGTTCGGTTCATTTGCCATAGCAGCGTGCCGTAGTAATAATACAACTGCCAAGGAGCATTTTTATCCAGTCTGATTCGGAGGGTATTAAACATATCGAGTTCTTCAACTCGCGACGGAAACACAAACGAAGCGTCTGATGCTAAAATATCAATGAATTGTTTTTGAGGCCATAGTGGATTAAGCTCCATGATTTGTTCTTTTTCGTATTTCAAATAAGCCTCCCAAAGCCGGCACATTACTTGTCGGGGTGAGCGGTTGAGTATTGTCAAGGCTTCGTCGTACAGACCCGCTCTGCGATACCACAGGGCCATTTCGATAAAATCTTCGTGCGGGAGTTCATTGGTGATGTATTGATGAAAATCAAATTGACGGTTGATTAAATTCTCTTCAAAGCGTGCCAAATGATTAAGCGGGTCTTGGTGTAATATTTCTTTTATTTTGACCAATGCCTCCGCTTGGCGATTGGTCTTACGAAGTACGATTACTTGTAAAAGTTTGGCGTGGTCGTTGGTGGGCTGATGTTCGAGGGCTTGCTTTATGGTATATTCAGCCTTGTTCAAAGTACCTTCTTTGATACTCATTCGAGCCAATTCGGTCAATGCTGCTGCCCTCCATTGCGGACTCAATGCTGCCACAGCCAGTGCTTCTTTGGCCGATGGTGTGCTGCCGATGAGTCCGATGGTGTAGTTGGCCAATGGATCGTAGGTATTGACTGACAGGGCTGTATTGGCAAGTTGGAGTGCCTCAACGTACAATCCTCGACGGTATTTCAATTGTGCCAATTCTCCCAAGGCAGGTACATGATGTTTGTTTTTTTCGAGGCATTTTTGAAACCAAACTTCGGCTTCGTCAAACTTGCGTTGATTGGCTAAGTCTTTAGCTTTTAGGTACAAACCGTATTCAGATGCCCAGTCGAAATCGACAGGAGCTTCGAGTGGGCGATGAGTGGCCGCTTCAGTACTATTTTCATCAAAAAGTGTCATGTCTGCCAACGAAACCGTGATTTTGTCTTTGGTCAAAGCTATCGAATCGGTGTATGTTTGGAGGGTTTTGAGATTTACAAGTCCATCGAAAATAGTACCTGTACGAGTTTTGATAGTAAAATTTCCATTCATGTCAGACACAGGCGAAAATCTCCAGACTAAGTGTGTAGAAGTACGGTACAAATGCAACGCTCCCAACGGATTGGCTGTTGTGATGCCCCCTGTATTTGTTACGGGATACCAATATTCTGTCCAAGTGTCTGAAGCATAAGGTTGAAAAGCTACGTGTTTGAATGGGCTATTGATACTTTCTTCGGCTGCTTGGTTGAATAATCTACCCGACTGCAACTCCACATATTGCCCGTCGGTATCTGTCAGGAGTTTTTCCCAAATCATGCCCTGCCTCGATAGCCCCCATATCCAAATCTTCTGTCCTATTTTATCATGACGTGGAGAATAACGAGCAAAGCCAAGTTGGTCGTCGTGCCAATAGCCTCCATAAAAATCAGTATTTTGCCCTAAGACGTGGTATGATTTGTATGAGCCGAAGTTATTTTGCTCATAAAAATTCAGGTTGCGCCCTTCTTTGTTTTTAGGCCAAGGGTATGCATCGCCACTGTGGCCGATGAAGTGCGAACCCGGAAAAACAAACTCCAAATTACCTGAGGCTTTGAAGCCAGCGTTCATCCAGTGGTAGTAGCTTTGGTCATGAGGCGAGGCATTGTACCAGCGGCTGCGGGTCGTAAAATAGGCTTTATCCTTTGGTACATTCACTTCGACAGTCCAGCGAGTGCGCGAGGCCCAGTCCCATGCACCCACGAAACAACTTACACTACCGTCGGAATTGGTACGTGTGAAATAATCTACGGGAGTAGAAACAGTGGGAGCATGGCCAATGTCGCCAAAGTTTATTTCAATCCCCCCCGAAGTCCAAGCCCCACGCATGGCTATATCGCGAAATTTGACGACATTGTTGAAATAGATAAAGGGTCGGTTGGTGTTTTTTTCGTAAGCCCCCCAGATTTTGCCACCTATTTGGGGCGTTATCGAAACATTGATATATTGATTTTGAAGTTCTACAAACTTCCATTCTTTCGTTTGAGGTAAATTCGTATAACCGTCGAATCGAAAGTAAGGGTAAATATGACCTACTCGCGGTACAGGATTGGGGTCAGAGAAAGGATAGGTCTTGAATGCTTTGTTTTGTACTAATACGGTGGCTTGCTGGGCAAGTGCATTGATACTAAAAAGACAAAGTGGAAGCCAAAAAGTCAATAGTTTTATCATGGGACTTATTGATGCTCGAATCTTTGGCAAATTCTTTATGATTAGATATTTTATATTAGGAGAACAAAATTAGTTGGGAATGAAAGGCAACTGTCATTAACGACAAAAGCAGCTTTTTAGCTGCTTTTGTCGTTAATTTAGGTACTTATCTATTCCACCACAATCGCGTGGCGGCATTGTCAGGGCCACCGAGTTTTTGGATACCACTGTCCACCCCAGCTTTGTTGGTGTTTATTTCACCAATCACAAATGGGGCGCGGCGTACAATCGCTCCAACGGGTACATCTGTGTTGTCTGAATTTAGACGTGGGTAAAGTTTGGGGAATCCAGTACGCCGGTATTCGGCCCATGCCTCAAAACCATAAGGGAACAGTGCCAACCACTTTTGAGTACCTATCTGCTCTCGTTGTCTGGCTTCTGTAGCTTCCCACCTTACGGGTATATCAGTCATTGGAGGCGATTTAACGACATCGTTGAGGGCAATAGGGGTCGAAGTACTATTGATATAGGCCGAGATAGCTGCCGCATCAGTGATACCCCACTGCCGCATGGAGAGTTCGATACCTCTTTCGTAAAGTGCTTTGGCAGTACCGCCCATATTCCAACCGTTGAGCGCACCTTCTGCACGCAAGAAGTGAGCCTCCGAAGCAAACATGATGCCCCAAGGAGTAGTAAAGCGAGCCGCATCACGGAAGGCTGGGGCTACATTGGAGTTTGCAGCCGCTGAATTTTCGGGTAGTCCCAATTGGACCTGCGAATAACCGTTGCGTAATCCTTTAAAAGTATTGGTCGTGCCGGCTACTGGACTAAAGAAACGACTGATACGGGGGTCGTTGTAGCCTTTGAGGGTACTTTCCATTGCCGCGCTCATTCTGAACTCGTTCCATTCGGTGATACCTCCGAGCGGATTGGGGGAGTTGGCGGTTACTTTCAAGAAGGCATCGTCGGTGTTGTCTTGAAGTGTACCCGCAGCTACGGCGGCTTCGGCTTCGGTTTTGGCTAAAGCAGGATCTACTCTTGAGATGCGCATGGCCAAGCGTAAGCGCATGGTATTGGCAAATCGAATCCAACGATCTACGTTACCTCCATAAATTTGATCATTGTTGCCGATGATGGTTCTACCTCTTAGTTTTTCAAGTTCGGCTACTGATGCCTTGAGGGTAGCAAAAAAGTCCTTATAAATAAATTCTTGGCTATCGTATTCCACTACCTTTTCGCCGCTGCCTACTTTGGAGTAAGGAATAGGCCCCCAATAGTCGGTCATTGGTAAAAACATTTGCACTTTCCAGATATTAGCGATAGCATGAATACCGGGGTCGGCGGCTACACCACCCGGCTTAGTAGCGTCAAGCACTACCAAAAGTGGTGGAATCTGAGAACCATAGAAATTATTCCAAGCTCCATTAAGCCAGTTGCCCACCATTACATTTCGGTCGGAGGGGAAGTTGATAGCCACATTGGCATAAAATTGGGCATGCAAGTCGGCAAAAAGACTCTCCATGAGCTGAAAAGGCCCACGATCACCAAATACACCTCGCCATTGAGCAGCTGCCAAAGCATTACCTACGGCCGAGCGGTCAATAGAAGTCAGCTTGGTTTTGTCGGTGTTGAGTTCTTGAAAATGACTTGTACAAGACGTATAAAACCCAACAGTTCCAGCTAACAGTACTACAGGAATCGAGAGTTTTTTTAAGTAATTCATATTTTTCATAGTGTTGTGTTTTTGAAAAAAATACTTGTTTATTCAAAATGTTTTAGAAAGACAAATTTAAGTTAAGCCCAAAGGTACGTGTAGAAGGCATCGAAAACGACTCTAAGCCTACCGTAGTATTTTGCGCACCAGCCGTAAGTTCGGGGTCAAAACCTTTGGCTTTGTTCATCAAGAAAAACAAGTTACGACCCACCAAAGAAAGCGCAGCCCCTTGGAATGGTGTTTTGCTGAGTACTTTGCTGGGGATAGCATAACTCAACGCCATCTCACGCAGGCGGATATTGGAGGCACTGTAAGTCCAAACCTCACCAGCGGGGGTGTTGCGGCCTCCTACTTTGAGCCAATAACGCTCGGCAGTGGTCTGAATATTGTTGGGACTGCCGTCGGCTTTGACACCCTCAAACACAAAACCATCGCGGCCCGGTAGGGTTTCGACGGTGTTGCCATCAGCATAGATGACGGCATTGGTGAAAGAAGAAACAATACCTCCCATGCGTGCGCTGATCAGGAAATTGAGCGTAACGCCCTTGTAAGAAATACGATTCGACAAGCCTCCTGTCCAGTCGGGGCGAGCATTGCCCATGTAAACAGTAGTTCCGGGTGTAATCTGTGGCAGGCCGTCAGTCCCTACAATGATACGCCCAGAAGCATCACGCACATAGCCACGACTGAAAATCTCACCCAGCGGACGGCCTTCTACGGCGCGCACGTTGTTCATGAAGTCGGAGGCCAAGTTTAGCACTTTCAAATCAGCAGTTAGCTCAACTAATTTATTGACATTGCGGGCGTAGTTGAGGTCAATATCCCAAGTAAAGTCTTTGGTTTTCAGCACATTGGCAGAAGCTACAAACTCTATCCCACGGTTATTGACCAATCCTGCATTGATAAATTCTGACGACCAGCCCGAAGCAGGAGGGATAGCCACTTGAAAGAGTTGGTTTTTGGAGTCGTTGTTGTACCAGCCCAAATCAAAGCCAAAGCGATTTTGAAAGAATTTCATCGCAATCCCAAATTCCAACGCGGTAGTTAGCTCAGGTTTGAGGTTGGGGAAAGGTTTCACACCGTCGCGGCTGATGAAGCCGTTAGGCCCACCAGGCAAAAACGAAAAGGTCTGGTTGAGCAGGTAAGGGCGGGCATCGTTGCCGGTGAGGGCATACGAACCACGTACTTTGGCAAAGGAGATAGCTTCTGGGAGATTCATCAAACTACTCAAATCAGCCGATAAGCCTGCCGATGGAAAGAAGTAAGATTGGCTTTCTTTGGGTAGTGTAGAAGACCAATCGTTGCGAGCAGAAAGTGTGAGGGTAATGGCATTTTTATAAACAAAATCCGCAGTAGCAAAGACACCTTGTTTTTCGGTTTGATTTACACCTCGGGTGGTTTGAGAGTTACGAGCGTTGGTGGTGATGAACAAGTTGTCGCGGTTGAGGCCGCCATTGCCTGTGAACTGGTCGAGTTGGTTGCGGCGTTGTAGTGAGGCTCCAATGGTAGCATCTATCTCAAAATCTTGACCAAATTGTTTTTTGTACATGCCAAACAAATCTAAGTTTAGCTCCGAAATTTCTCTCCAACTTGTTTGATAATCACCTTGGTCAGCGATTGTGTAAGTATCTGTAAACCATTTTCCTTCAAACTTGTCCACATAGCGATCTAACCCTCCCCGTGCCATTACTTTGAAGGAATTAGTAAAGTTGTAGGTCAAAGCTGAAAAAGCTGTAATGCGATCTCTGTTGTCTTGTGCAATGACCCTATTTTTGATCCAATAAGGGTTTTGCCCACCATTCGAGCCGGGATTCCAAAAGTTTTGACGTGTACGTCCAGTAACTGGATCTACGTACTCAAATTTTTGGGCTTGCTCCAATGAAATATTTCGGGGTATGCGCAAAATATGTCTTTGTAAGTTGGCAAAGGCTTCACCTGTTTGTTGGCGGTTGTCAATACGCTCACTCAAATAGGTAATTTTGGTATCCAAAGAGAGTTTTTCGCCCAAGTCGCTGGTGAGGCGAAGGTTCAAAATATTGCGTTTGAGCTTGTTGTTATCCACGATGCCTGTTGCGCCTACATTGGTGTAGGAGAAATAAGTCTGCGTTTTTTCGTTACCTCCCGAAAAAGAGATGGAGTTTGAGATTTGAGAACCGGTAGAAAAGAAATCACGGTAGTTGTTGGGTTGTGGTGTCATATTGTAAGTTTTACCAGCATCAGCAGGGTCAGGCCCCCACAAGGCTACTGACTGTCCGGTCATGCGTGGCCCCCAACTAAACTCCGAACCGGGGTTATAAATACCGCCGCTGCCTTGTCCAAACTCATTCTGAAACTTCTGCAAAATCATAGGCTGCTCTGCTTGGTAGGAGCTATTGATCGTTACACCATAGCCTTTGCGGGCAGCTCCTTTTTTGGTGTTGATCAGGATAGCACCGTTGGCAGCACGCGCACCGTATAGGGCCGTAGCTGCTGCACCACGCAATACGTTCATAGATTCGATGTCATCAGGATTGACACTCGAAAGGCCATCGCCCCTGTCGCGGCCACCGTTGGCGTTGCCGGGGCTAAAGTTGGAGTTGTCCATCGGTACACCGTCAATCACAATCAGCGCGCCGTTGTTTCCTGTGATAGAGCGATCCCCGCGTAGTACCACACGAGTTGAACCCCCTAAACCAGAAGATGAGCGAACAATATCCAGGCCAGCTACCCGTCCTATCATCGAATTTGCTACGTTTAGTTCACGGGCTTGAGAGAAAGTTTTGGTAGCAATCTGTTGTGTGGCATAACTTAGCCTTTTCTCTTCTTTTTGAATACCCAAAGCCGTAACGACCACTTCACTAAGCATTCGTGAGTCAGTCGCTAAATTTACATTCAGATTTGTGGTACTTGTACTAAAGGGAATTTCTTGGCTTGCATACCCCACTGATGAAAAAACCAAAATACCAGAGCTTGGTACATTTATTTTAAAAATACCCTCTGAGTCGGTAGTAGTACCGCGATTGGTGCCTTTGAGTAGTACACTTACGCCCGGTACACCTGACCCACTATTGTCTTTGACCGTGCCTGAAATAACACGCTCTTGGGATAGTAAGGTGTTTGCCTTAACTAAGGCCATTAGTAGAAAAATCAGTAATTTTTTGTTCATATAATTGATTGGGTTAGAAATAAATAATTTGTTAGTAAAAGAATAATGATTTCGTAAATATAAAATATAAAATGGTTTTTATCAAATAATATTTATGATTTTTTTTAATTAATTAATGGTTTTTTTTGTAATTATTTTATTATGAGGGTGGTCATAATTAAAATTTGGTGTTTTAAGGTATGAGTTTGCGCTAATTCATGATTGAAAGAAAAATTCAAGAACATCAAGACTTCAACAGCAACAACCGTAGTGAGTAAAAAAGATTGAATGTTGGGTAAACCTTTGTATAGATAAAAAAACAATCATAGGCGCACTATAGTATTGAAAAGGCTTGCCCCGTTGAGATTTTGGCCTACTTTTTGTTCACATTTTTCTAAAAAACATAATACAATCGCTATATTCGTATTCATTTTGCTCGACAGGTTAGTGGAGATAGTTTGATTGTCAGTCAATTACTCTTAACTGCCTGTCTTGTTTTTTAGTGTATTTATGTCCATCCCTCCATGACTACTTACAGAGGATTCTTGTTTGTTTTTTTGATTTCTATTTCGTTGAGTGCTTGCGCTCCCCCCCCAAACTCGCCGTAGTGGACTTGGCGGCTTGCTCGACCGCACCAACCAGACCCTCAACAATGGCGGAGGAGCTTTGACAAATGACGAGATTGTGAGAGGATTGAAAGAAGCCCTACGAGTAGGTATCACTAATGGTGCCAACCAAGCCTCGGCTCTGGACGGGTATTTCCGAAATGATGCCATCAAACTACTCTTCCCGCCCGATGCCCAGCGTGCCGAAGCGAGATTGCGGCAGATTGGCCTTGGGGCCGAAGTAGATAGGTTTATCCTGACGCTCAACCGCGCTGCCGAAGATGCCGCC
>JBKBKL010000125.1:0-12583 GCA_046294665.1 Runella sp. | reverse complement strand
TTGCGCCTCTCCGAGGCTTGGGGGGATTTTGGGAGTCTTTCTCTACTTTATTTCAAAGGCTATGGTTTTGACTCTTTTGCTCACCGTACCATCGGCCCACACTTCCTCCAACACCATCTGATGAGCGGTAGGGAGGGCAAATACCTCGGCCATGTTGCGCACGGCAGCGGCAGGTACGCCCACGGCCTCCAATCGTGCCAGCAGGTCGGTGCTATCGAAGGCTGCGATGTAGGGCGCAAGGGCTTCGTTGAGGGCGGTTCGATGCTCGACGCGGCGGGCGTTGGTGCAAAATCGCTCGTCGGTGAGTAGAGATTTGGAGTCTAATACCTCACACAATTTTTCAAATTGCTTTTCGGTGCCTACGGCCAATAAAATGGGGCGGTGGTCGCGGCAGGGGTAAAAATCGCCGTAGGGGGCGATGTTGGGGTGCTGTGTCCCCATGCGCTGCGGTATATGACCCGCCATGAGCCAGTTGGAGGCTTGATTGACCAACGACGCTACCGCCGACTCCCACAGCGAAGTACGTACAAAACTACCCTCACCCGTCTGATGACGACGCAGCAACGCCAGCAAAATGCCCTCTTTGAGTTGGTGCGCTGCCAGCACATCTATCAACGCCACCGGCATCTTGACGGGCGGGCCGTCGGGGGTGCCGTTCATGTACATAAAACCCGCTTCGGCTTGCAGCACTACATCGAAAGCGGGGCGGGTGCTGTGGGCATCGAAAGCGTCGAGTTGGGCAAAGATGAGGCGGTTGTTCAACTGACGCAGGGTTTCGTAGTCCATGCCCAATTTTTGAGCTACTTGTGGGCGGTAATTGCTGATGACCACATCGGCCTCACGCAGCCATTGGTAGGCTCGTTGGCGGTCTTGGGAGGCTTCCAAATCGAGTAGATGTACTTCTTTGTGCCAATTGACACTGGCATAGTAGGCCGAATAGTCGGAAGTCGGGTTTTCGGAAGGTAGTTTCCAGGTGCGGGTCATGTCGCCGCTGGTTTTTTTGTTTTCTATTTTGATGACTTTAGCCCCCAGTTCGGCAAAAAACATACCCACTGCCGGCCCTGCCAGTACGTTGGCCAACTCCACTACTTTGAAGGAAGCATCGAAAAAAGATGAGGTCATTTTGTCTTTATTTTACCTGAGTTTGACGTATATTCTTTGAGATTTTGACAATGCAACGTTATTTTGTCGCAAAATAAAATTAAATAGTATATAAATGAATAAAGGTTTTGAAGCCGAAGAAATCAAGTTGCTTCGAGAAGAGTGTAAAGCAGAAGGAAAAAACTTTGTGCATTGTGAAGACGAAGAAGTCAATATAACTGACAATGGCGAATTGGCTCATGTACAGTTTGTGGGCGACTACAAAGGCCAAGAGGTGATTTATGATGCTATCATCTATACATTGAGGCTACATCATAGCAGTTTGGTATATGAGGAGGCGGTACGCCGCACCCAAAAACAATTTCCGAAATATTTGCCCTTAGACGAGCGTCCGGCCCATTATAATATTTCTCCCGAAGAAGATGAAGAAGCCGAGGAGATGGTAACAGAACTGATCGAAATGCTCGAAGAAGAGGAAGAAATCAAAGTCAAAGAACATCTCGAAATAGATACTACCTTTGAGTATGGCGTAGGGCTGGACGTGTGCCTCCATGTAGAGGCCATCACCGACGAGGTCATCAGCCGCTTCATCGAGGAGTTCAACAGCGGCAAACTCCGACTCGATGCTACGCTGTATTCGTTTAGTAGCTTGGAGGAAGACGAGTAGCTGACCACCCTCAAATGAAAGACTCGCTCTCGTAGGCTTCCCTATTCAGCGGGAACTCGGGGTCTATCACCTTTACCTCGTCGTAGGTCAAGCCGTAAAGCTGATAAACCATACCGTCTATTTGGGTTTCTAAGGCTTGGGTGGCTTCGCCTTGGGCTTTTTTGGCTAAAATTTGATCTACCAACGACACAAAAGGAGCTTGATCAGCTTCGGAAATTTGTTTTAAAACAAAATTTTCAAAAAATGAATGTTTCATTCTAACACCTGTTTCACCAAGACCACCACCGCCATAAAAATTTTTAACAGCAAAAAAGAAAAGATTTGAGTTTAATATTGCAATTAAAAATTTCAAGTTTTTGCCTGTAATGATTCTTCCTGTGTCCAAACAGAAATAACTTTTGTTGTTGTCATAAATAAATGATGAAAATTGAACCATTTCCTGAAAAATAATCTTCTCCTTCTCAAATTCTTGGTAGTAATCTGCCGCCCAACGCTGTAAAGCATACCATTCGTAGCGAATACCAGTTTCGGACTTATTTCTTGCCATAAGTTTTTCTTTATGGCTTAATAAATGATTGTAAATTGCAGGGAACTGCTTTGCAAATTCTTTTTCTGCCTCTTCCGAAGCACCTTTTATGCTTGGGTTTTTATGTAATGAAAAATGCCAAGGCACAAAAATCAACCACAAATCTTGCCATTCGGCTTGGTAGCGTTTGATGTCGCGTCCGCGCAGTAGTGGTTTGATGATTTCGGCCGAGCGGGGGTCTTGGGCGATGAGTTCGGCGCGCTTGCTGCCGTCAATGATAAAGGCTTCGTTGTAGCCTGTCAATATTCCACGATAAATTTGAATATCCCAATCTTTGAGGGGTTTGCCTTCGGCTTCGATTTTGGTTTTGATGCGTTGCTCGATGTCGGAGTTGATGGTCCAGCTATGGTCGGTGAGGTGTTGGAGGGTGATATAGGGCAGGTTGGCTAAATCTTGTAAATTTTTCGATTTGGAAAGGTCGGCGGCTTGAAGGTGGTGTTGGTTGGGGGTTTTCTGAAGGAGGAGAATGTTGGTATCTACCGTGGCACTTTCAAACACACCGCTACCGAGGTCAATGAGTTTTAGGGGGTTGTGTTGAATAAAATAGGCTCTGGTGCTTTTGCCGTATCCGGCCCGCATCCATTTATTGGAAGTGATGAAACACAGATGCCCTTTGTGTTTGAGCAGATGAATTCCTTTTTCGTAGAAAAGCGAATAAATATCGCCGGTACGCTCGAAGGTTTGGAAATTTTGGTTTTGGAGTTCGGAGGCAAGCCTTCCCCTATCTTTTTGGAGTTGAATATAAGGGGGGTTGCCTATGACGATATCAAAACCGCCTTGCTGAAAGACATCATCAAAAAACAACTTCCAGAGGAAATAGGGTTTGTTGGGGGCATTTTGGAGTTGATGCAGTTTTTTTCTTTTTTCTTCTATCTCAAAGAGTTGTTTGTGCAGTTCTTCAATTTTTTTTCGGGTAGTGGCTTTGAGTGCGGGTTGATGGCGGTCGGGGGCTTGGGCGATTTGCCTTTCAAGGCTCAACTGACATAGCTCCAGATTATAATCCAAATGCTCATGCACGGTTTGGTTGATGAGGTCGCGTTGTTGCTGTTTTTTTTCTGGGTCGGTTTCATCAAAAAAGTCCTGAATAAGTTGGGGTAGGTTGTTATGTTTCAAGACTGTGGCATCGGTTATTTTAAGTTGAGGGTCTGTGAGGTTGCCAAAAAGGTCTTTTTGGGGTTCATAAATGGTAGTGGTTTGGCTGATGGTATGCACCTTGCTGAGGTCAATGCCTTCGAAGCTTTCGAGCAGGCTATTGCCCTGCATGATTTTGTAATCTAAGTTGGGCAAGGGCTGCGGTTGGGTTTCATCTACCACCAGAGCCAGCCAAAAGCGCAAGCGGGCGATTTCGACGGCGCCGTTTTCGATGTCCACTCCATAAATGTTTTGTTGTATGATTTCTTTTTTGACTTGGGCCGGGTCAAAGATTTGGTGGGTTTTGAGGTATCCATAGAGCAACCGCCTACATTCAAATATTTCTTTGAGTAGCCCCATCGGAAACGCCCCCGAGCCTATGGCGGGGTCGCAGATTTTGACGGCTTTGAGTTTGTTGTTGATTTCACGGGCGTTTTGGTACGGCGACAGCCCCTCTGCCACTTGGTTGTGTCGTACGAGTCGTACGAAGTCGGCACGGTTGTAATGGGGCAATTGGGTGTGCAGGTATTCTATCAAACTTTCCTGACACATATAATGCACAATTTCTTTGGGGGTATAAAAAGCCCCTTTTTCGCGGTTTTCTTCGAGGAGATTTTCGAAGATATGCCCCAGCATTTCGGGGTCTATGCCTACTTCGTGGTCGTAGGGGTCGTTTTCGTCTATGGTGAAATTGTAAGCGTCAAAAAAATCGAATAGCTCTTTGAAGAGTTCGGGTGGGAAGTCTATGTCATGATGGTAGGAAAGGTCTTTGTCGAACAAGCCGCCATTGAGGTAAGGGATTTTGATGGGTGTCTGCCAAGGGTTGAGCAGGTCGGGTGCCAAGGAGTGGGGGCGTTGTTGGTTGAGGGTTTCAAAAAACAACGTTTTGAGGGCTTGGCTGTGGAAATGTTCTTGGGGGTGGAAATGTTGTAAAAGATTTTGAAGAAATACAGGGTCGCCGCCCGTCCATTGTTCATTTTGGTTGGAGTGTGGTACACCGAGCCAGCCTTTTTTTTCGAGAAACTGCAAAAACACCAAGCGACCGAGCAGTTTTTTGGCGAAGTCGCGTATGGGTTTGGCGGCTTCATCTTGCCAGCCATTGTCCAAGGGAGTTTCCGTACCGAGTAATATTTGGCGGTAAGCGGGTATGTCGGCCAAATGCCGGCTAAATTTTTCAAAAAACTCTTTGTAAGACTTGAAGAAGTCTTTGTTGAGTTTTTCGACACTGAAAGCCTCAAACAAATCGTTGAGATGGAGCGGTTTGTTGCGAAGATTGTCGAATCGGTCGGCGGCGGTACGGCAGCTTTCCCCTTGTCCGAGCAGATAAGTGAAGCGTTTGGGTTCGGTTTCTTTGGTGGTGAGGTGGCCGTCGGAGTCGAGGATTCGGACTTGGCTTACGAAGCTAAAACGCCATTTGGGGGCTTGCTCAAAGACAATCAACGCCGCATCAACATCATAACGGTACACAGAGCGTAGCAAGGCTCTGAGCCCCACCTTGTTTTTTTCGAGCCTTACATTGGGACTGACTTTTACCCAATACAAACCGATGAGCCGGTCGTCGGCTGTCTGGAACTTGCCCAACTCAAAAGCCGATTCGGCCAAATCGTTGGGAGTGAGGGAGATTTGGCTGGGTTGGGCAAGGAGTTTTGTAATGCCAAAAACTTCATGTAGGAGCTTTTGCCAATCAGCCAGTTTAAAAGGCTTCGATAAGATGTTTTGAAGTGCTTTCTTTTCCATTATTCAAAATCTTCTTTGGAAAGTTGCTCTACCCACTGGTGCAGTTTGTTTGCCAATATATTTTTGGGTATCAACTTGGTTTCATAATCAGCTACTTTAGTGGGGCTTGTATTTCTTGCCAAGGCATATTCTACGACTTCGCAATCTTTTCCTTTACAAAGTAAAATTCCAATGCTTGGCTTTTCGTGTGGACGTTTTACATCACGGTCTAATGCTTCGAGATAAAAATTGAGTTTACCGAGAAATTCGGGTTCAAATTCCTGAATTTTCAATTCAAACAAAACGAGGCATTGCAAGTCGCGGTGATAAAACAATAAATCGGTATAGTAATCTTTATTGCCCACTTGCAATCGAAACTGGTTTCCTATGTAGGTAAATCCCTTGCCTATTTCAAGGATAAATTTTTGCAGGTGGAGTATGAGGGTCTTTTCAAGGTCGTTTTCAGAATGTATATCGGGCAAGTCCAAAAACTCAAAGATGTAGGGGTCTTTGAAAAGGTTTTTGGGTAATGGAGTCGCCAATGTTGATACATTTTGATTGGCTAAAATAGTTCTTTCAAAGACCGCCGAATTCAACTGGCGTTCCAGCTCTCGTTTGGTTAGTTTGTCATTGATGCAAGCATGAATATAAAAGAGTTTTTCTTCTGCTGTTTTGGTTTTTGACAATATCAGCAAATGATGTGTCCAGTTTAGTTGTGTCGCCAGCGTTGTTACAAATTCCAAAGTCTCCTTTTCGTTCTTTTGTAATTGTGTTGCCAGTGGTGACACAAATTCTGGGGCGGTATATGTTTCATAAAACTGCTTCATTCTGTAAAGTCCTCTGCGGTTAAAGCCCGAAAGGTTTGGAAATTTTGCTTGAATAAAATCAGCCAATTCCTGCACGGTATTATCGCCCCATTTGCCGGCATTTACTTTCTCTGCCACCAGTCTGCCTATATTGAAATACAACATGACCAACTCAGCGTTGGCCTTGGTATATACACGGTTTCGAGCTTCTGAAATGAGTCTTAGGATATGTTCAAACTCCTGATGTGTTTTTTTTGAGGGTTTTGTCATGGCTGGTCATAAAAAGTTTCGGACAAAACAATTTCTGCTTGTAGGTTGGCATTGATTATTTCCAACGGTATTTCTTCTTCATTGCTACTGTGAGCGTTGTATTTTTGAGCCAATCTACCCAAGAGTTGATCTACTTGAGCAGTGTTGATTTCGCGCTGGTTCATTTGCTTTTGTATCTTACGAATTTCGTTGGCTAAGGGGGTGTAAGTGCCATTTTCGACCATTGCTATTAAGTTTTGGCAGATTTCTTTTACCTCTTTTTGGGAAGTGATGGCTTTGTAGTCGCGCAAGAATTTCAAGGCTTGTTTGGTATGGCCGTCGGCTTTTTCGGTGGTGGTTACTTTTTCGGAGTGGGTGTTGAAAAAATCATCTTCAAAAGCTTTCAAGGCGGCTTGTATTTGAGGATAATGAAAACTCGGAATAGCCAAAGGCGGCTCGGAGGCTTGTGCTTCAAAAAGCCCTGCTGCCTCCAAAAAAGTCAAGGGAGTTACTTTATTTTGGAGGTCAATCAGATAGAACTCGGTTTTGAGGGGCGATTTGAGAAATACCACCGAAGTACCGCGAATGTCGGGGTTTGGGCGGGATTGATGATTGCGGGCAGTACGTGCTTTTAGTGGAAACGCCTTGATACGTTTGAACTCTTGGGGATATTGGTCTTTGAACTCACGTATAAAACGCAAGTAATACAGGCGTTTGTCTTCGTCGTCGGGAGTTCCTTCATTAAATAATTCAAATTCCTCCAACATTTCTTCGTGGGTATAAATCTTGGCATCTTCGCCAAAAGCGGAGTGAAAGCCTTGTAATTTTACGAGTGCATTTTTGTACAATCTGATTTCTTCGTCGCCTTGTTGGGAGGGATAAAAATTGAAGCTATAGATGACCCCCGCTACGCTTCCGATTCGGTTTACGCGCCCGATACGCTGCATAAGTCGAGTGGCGTTCCATGGGGTGTCGTAGTTTACGATGATGTTGGCACGGTGCAGATTGATGCCTTCGGCCAGTACATCAGTGGTAATGATGATGTGGTAGTCGTTTTTTTGGTCTTTGGGGTAGTTGGCATCAAAATTTTCGAGTATGGTTTCAAAAATTGTGCTTCGGTTGTCGCTAGATACCGTCAATACCTTCGTTTGGAGAAACGCTTCGATTTGTGCTGTTAGGTAGTGAGCGGTATCGGTGCTTTCGGTAAATATGACCAATTTGCCCGTAGGATTGATTTGTGGCGACAAAAGTTCATCTTTCAGGGTCTTGAGGAAAGTCTCCAACTTGGGGTCTTGGGTTATGTTGCTCCAATGTTGGATCAATTCTTCGAGGAGGGCGTAGTCTTTTCGTAAGCCTTCGATAAAAGATGCTTCAAAATCTTCGGGGCGAAATACTCTATTTCTGGGATTTTCGGCACTTAGCTCCAGTATCATCATTTCCAAATCCTCCATACTGACTCCTCTATCCATCAAATCATTGACACGGAGGTCGGGGGCAATCAGCACTTTCCCATTTTCAAACATTTCGATCATTCGATGGGTAGCGGTAGCCAAATTGTTGAGGGAGGTTTTGAAGGCCGTAAAACTGCTTTCCAATCTTTTGACCATGAGTGTTTTGATGATACCTGCCAAAGATTGAGAAACCAAAACAGCTTGATCGTAATATTGCTTTCTTAAATCAGGTGTTAAGTATTTGATGGCTTGATAGCGAAAATATTTTATCTTATCGTCATCTGTAAGATAAAAAACCGTTTGGTAAAACAGTTTACTCAGCTTGGCATCAAAAGTATAAATTTTGGGTTTGGGGGGGGCTATCTCAGGGAAGTCAATTCCTTGAGATTTCAAATCATCAAGGTATTTTGGATAATTTTTCAAATCACGCCTTGTCCGACGAACCGTAATTTGAGAAATGACTTTTTCGCGTATATTCGTGTACAACTCTCTGATTTTGAGTATATTCGGATTGTTATGCTGCATAATTTCCCTATACTCACGTATAATCGGTCCAAAGAAGTTTTGCAAATTGGTAATGGGTAGTGTACTCTGTCTGGCATCTTGAAAAAGAAGTAATTGGTAGTATAGGTCTTGTGGTCGGTTGTTGAGGGGAGTAGCTGATATGAGAATTACTTTTTTTCTATGTCCTTGTACCAACCCCTCTCCTTTCCGAGGGGATTTGCAAATACGTTGAAGTAGTTCGAAGGATTGAGAGGTGTGGTTTCGGTATCGGTGAGCTTCATCAACCAACACCAAATCATAGTCTTCTTTGGGCCAATAATTCAAGTCTTCGGCAGTAACAATTTTTTCGAGCCTTCCATTGGTGATAAACTTGGTATGACGGTCAATCCCAAAAAGTCGAAAAGTATTCTTCCAGTTTTTTTCCAATGCAGGCGGGAATACCACCAATATTTTTGTATTTAATGAGCCATTGGCAATCAAAAAACGTTTGGCAATCATGGCTGCGATGACGGTCTTACCTAACCCCACCACATCAGAAAGAAAAAAACCGTGGTGATCCATGAGCATCTGAAAACCCTGATTGACGGCATCAATCTGGTAAGAAAGTTTTTTGTAGGTTCGGGGCAAATCGCCTACGCTATCAGGATCATAGTCTATGTTTTTGCCGAAGTACTCAATCAAAAATTTGATGTAAAGCTCAAAAGGCGTGAAGGTCTGCCCAATGTGGGTTTTTTGTTTGAATAGCTGTATATCGGTAGGTAAAATAGAGGTAGATTGCCTCCACAACTCATCAAACTCTTTTCGAGTAAACGCCACATCATCAAAATCTTTGAGAGCGATGTTTAGTTCATAGTTGGGAGCCTGCTTGATACCGAGTCCTGCTTCTGTCAGGTTTGATGACCCCATGATGACCCAGCCGTCCGAATGTTCGCTGTGAAACTCAGGCAAAAACAAATAAAACTTGGCATGAATGGTTTTGGAATGATGTGCCCGTACCTCTATTCGTCCATCTATAAGGTCATTGATAAACTGTAAAACACCATTCTCTACTTCTTCCGAATACTTGGCCTCTCTGATGTCTTGTACAAACCATTTGAGAAATTCGTCTTTAGCTTTTTCTTCATTGCCAAAATACAAAAGACCTCTACGTTGAGATTCAGCAAACATTTTATCAACATTGATGCCAACCAAAATTTTGATTTCTTTCAGATGTTTGAGATATGGCTGCAAAGCAAAATAGCCTGATGAACGAAAGTACCCCACTACCGCATGGAAGGCGTAAAGGTCTTTCATGTGTTCGATAATTCCTTTGAATTTATCGAACATGGTACGTTCACTGGTATTTGTAAAAAATTTGGCAGGCATGGTTATTTTTTATGTATTGTTGCAAAGAAGAATTTAGCTTACTGATGTTGTGCTTCACTGAAGGATAAAGGGATTGTTGGATAGCACTTAAAAACTACAAAGGCACAGTTTCTCCATGCCCTCGTAACAACATAAATCTTTTCTTTCAAAACAAAAAAGACCCAAAGTGACTCAATAAAAAATATACCCCAATACCTTGATTTTTTAAAGCGGAATATTGCCGTGTTTTTTCTTGGGGAGGTTGGCTACTTTGTTTTCGAGCATTTTGAAGGCGCGTAGGAGTTTTTCGCGGGTTTGATGAGGATAAATGACCTCATCTATGTAGCCACGATGTGCTGCGCGGTAGGGCGTGGCAAACTTGTCGGTGTATTCTTGGACTTTTTCTTGCAGTTTGGCGGCGGGGTCTTCGGCCTCGCCGATTTCTTTTTTGAAAATGATTTCGGCAGCACCACTGGCCCCCATTACGGCGATTTCGGCCGTAGGCCAAGCGTAGTTCATATCGGCCCCGATGTGCTTGGAGTTCATCACATCATAAGCCCCTCCGTAGGCTTTGCGCGTGATGACCGTAACACGCGGCACAGTCGCTTCGCAGAAGGCATAGAGGAGTTTGGCACCATTGGTGATGATGGCGTTCCATTCTTGGTCGGTGCCGGGCAGAAAGCCGGGGACATCTTCAAGCACCAGCAACGGGATATTGAAGCAATCGCAAAAACGCACAAAACGCGCCCCTTTGGTGCTGGAGTCTATGTCGAGTACGCCTGCCAGCACAGCGGGCTGATTGGCTACGATGCCGATGCTTCTGCCACCTAAGCGTGCAAAGCCCACGATGATGTTTTCGGCAAAATAACGATGAACTTCCAAAAAACTCCCTTCGTCCACCAATGCCTCGATGACCTCGTGCATATCGTAGGGCTGGTTGGGATTGGCCGGAATGAGGCTGTCGAGTTGGGGGCGGGCTTCGTTGGCAGGGGTGTAAGGGAGAGCAGGGGCTTCTTCTTCGCAGTTTTGAGGAATATAGCTCAACAACCGACGAATATCGCTGATACATTCGATTTCGTTGGGGCTGACAAAGTGCGTTACGCCCGATTTGGTGGCGTGGGTCATGGCACCACCCAGTTCTTCGGAAGTTACGTCTTCGTGCGTTACGGTTTTGACTACGTTGGGGCCTGTTACAAACATATAGGAGGTGTTTTCGACCATCATGATAAAATCGGTAATGGCCGGCGAATACACCGCACCCCCTGCACAAGGCCCCATGATGGCCGAAATCTGCGGAATGACCCCCGAAGCCAGCGTATTGCGATAAAAAATATCGGCATACCCCGCCAGCGACATCACGCCCTCTTGGATACGCGCCCCACCCGAATCGTTGAGGCCGATGACAGGTGCGCCATTTTTCATGGCCAAATCCATGATTTTGCAGATTTTTTCGGCATGGGTTTCAGAAAGTGAGCCACCAAACACCGTAAAATCTTGGGCAAATACATACACCAACCGCCCCTCGATTGTGCCATAGCCCGTAACGACCCCATCGCCAAGGTAATATTCTTTGTCGAGGCCAAAATCCTTGCATCGGTGCATGACAAACTTGCCTATTTCTTCAAAAGAACCCGGGTCTAAAAGTAACTCCACACGCTCGCGGGCGTGGAGTTTGCCTTTTTTGTGCTGCTGTGCAATACGCTTTTCGCCGCCACCCAGCAGGGCTTCGGCATTTTTTTTATCTAAAATCTGCGTTTTGGAAAGGGTCGGTTGTGAATTTTGGCTCATGGAGATAATGAGGGAAAGGTTGAGATTCAACTTAATAAATGTAAACTTGGAAAAAATTTATTTTTTTTCAATACCTGCCAAAATACGGCGGATTTCGTTGGCACGCTGCATAAAGGCAAAGCTGGCTTCTATGTCGCGGCGGTCTATAAAATTTTTGTAAAGTTGTAAAAACTCAATATAATCCCCCAAAGCGCGGGAGAGATTTTCGCGGTTTTGGTCGAATATCGGCGCCCACATCGCTGGTGAGCTTTTGGCCAAACGTACCGTAGAACTAAAACCCGTACTGGCCATCTCGAAGATGCTGTTTTCGTCTTTTTCTTTCTCCAACACCGTGTAACCCAGCGCAAAAGATGTAACGTGGCTCAAATGCGACACATACGCCAGGTGTAGGTCGTGTTCTTCGGGAGTCATGTAGTGTATCTTCATGCCTATATCCCGAAACAACGCCTCCACCAATGCCACACTGTCTGCATGGCTCTTGTCGGCATCGCATAAGATGACGTTTTTGTCGGGTAGCAATTCTCTGAAAGCTGCCGAGGGGCCGGAGTTTTCGGTGCCGGCCATCGGGTGAGCCGCGACAAACTGGGCGCGACGGGGGTGTGTATCAGCGGTATCGCAGATGAGTTTTTTGGTCGAACCCAAATCAAGGACTGTGCCTTTAGGAGGAAGCCAATCTAACACTTGCGGCAGCAACTCTACGATGTGATTGACAGGCACAGCCAGCACAACCAAATCGGAGAGTGGAGTAGCTTCTTGAAGTGGAAGGACCTCATCTATGATGCCTTTGGCTACAGCCAGCCGACCATGAATCTCCGAATGGTCGCAGCCGATGAAGTGCATTTTGGGGTATTTGTCGCGCAGGGCAAGGGCATAGGAGCCTCCCAGCAATCCTACGCCTACGATAGTTACGTTCATTTAGAATATGGAAGCCATTTTAGAAATATGCGGGGACTCAAGGAAATGATTTTTTGGAAATCTGAATTTTCCCAATCTTACCCCAACAAAATAAGCCCAACCAAAGGAAGTATCCAAGTGAATTGCTCAAAAATGACATTATGCACTCAAATTGATACTACTTTTTTTCAAAGTTATGAATGTAAGTATTGATAAAATGAACCGTTACGAAAAACTTACACAAATCTGAACATTTCTGTTTAGACTGTTGTTTTCTTCCTGCTTCGTAGAAGCGACCTTGAGCCGTTGGGCTGCTGGTAGTTTTACTTCTCCACAGGCATTGGAA
>JBKBKL010000124.1:0-12730 GCA_046294665.1 Runella sp. | reverse complement strand
TTGATAATTTTCGAGGGTAAGGGTGGGGTGTTTGTCGGAGACGACATTGAGATAGTAGCTGATTTTTTCGCGGTTGGACGACTCATCATTTTTGAGTTTAATCTCATAATTGCCCGACCGACGGATATTGCGGCTCAATTGATAGCCTCCCAATAGTTTTGAGGATACGTTGTACGTTTTGTCATCGCCTTCAAAAAGCATCGCCATTTCGTTGGTAGCATTGGTTTTAAATTCCCAACTGATGGTGGTACCTTCGGGTATGGTCAGGTTGCCGACGTTGGAGAGTTGCTCGGCGGGTTTGCCCAAATAGGCGGGGTACTGGAGCATGACATCGAACGATAACAAACTCGGACGCTCGGCCACGACGATTTTGTATTCGCTTGACGAATAGCCCGCTGCCTCAAACTTGAAATTGACAGGACGCTGTACGTTTTTGAAAGTGTAGCTGTACGTATCGGCATCTTCGGGGAGCATTTTGAATTTGGCCTTGTTGTGCACGATATACACAGCTTCGGGCAATGCTCCCCCCGCCAATGAGAGTTGCAGCGTAAAATCCTCTCCTCTAAAAGCCTTCAAATGGGGGGTATCAAGCTGGAAAGTAAAAGGGGCGTAGTTGTATTCTTTTTCAAAGTGAATAATACGGTCTGAACTGCTAGCGAAGAAACGTGGATTGATCAGCAGCACCATGGCAATAATACCCAGTGGCCAAGCGGCGTATTTGAGGTAGCGGCGGTTTTGGTCTATTTTGATGGCATCGGCAAAACGTACAATCATCAACTGCTTCGACTTTTGCTCTATACTGGCCGCTATCAAATCCGTCTGGCTTCCCGACAGATTTCTTAACTGTAAAGTATTAAGGAGTTTGTCGCCAATTTCGGGAAAAAACGCTCCGATTTGACTGGCAGCATCTTCATCTGAAAGCGACTTCCTCAAGCCATAAAGATGCACCAAAGGTACAGCCACCCACCGCACCAAAGCGTAGCCCAAAATACCCAAAAACCCAAAAAACAAGGTAGCGCGTACCGTCGAACTAAATCGCCCGAAATACTCCAATGTATTGACAAACAGGTAGGCCGATAGCACGAATGCCACCGCAAAAATCACCCCTTTGATGAGTTGGTTGAAATAGTACTTACGCTTATATTCACCGATACGTTCCAGCAGCACAGTCAGGGTTTGGGTGTTCATAGTCGTTGGGTTTTTAACTCAAAAGTATATATCAGTAAAATTAACGCAAAAATTGTGCAAAAAGTAGCCGGTGGAGTGATGAGTGATGAGTAATGAGTGATGATCAAAGTATAAAGTATTGAATATCAGCATTTAGTAATTTTAAAAATAGTCAATTTTTCTGGCGATGAGTAGCTTTTCAACACTGATAATTCGCGTTTGAAACGCGAATCTGAATGAGTTTGCGTTTCAAACGCAAACTATCTTGGTTGCATTTCAAACGCAAGCTATCTGGCTCATCATTTTCCCACTGGCTCAATATCTTTGACACATCGAAAGCCCACATGAAAAAGGCTGGTTTCGGGCGTGGACGACGACCTCCCCGATACCCGATAGCCATGACACCACGACGGTTCGCACAAAAATGACCCGCCACGTTCGGCACGTTCATTGGCTACGTCGCCCTCCCTCAATGGGCTACGAAACAAAGCCTCGTAGTTGAACTTCCAGTTGGACTGCCACTCCCATACATTGCCACTCATGTCAGTCAGGCCGAGGGGAGTTTTCCCGAATTTCCCCACAGGCGAGGTATAAAGAAAGCCGTCTTCATTGAAGTTTTTGACGGGGAATTTCCCCTGCCAAATGTTGGCTTTGTATTGGCCACCGCTCTGAATGTCATTTCCCCACGGATAAATCGTTTGGCTATTGCGGGCGTTGCGGGCGGCATGTTCCCATTCGATTTCGCAGGGGAGTCGTTTGCCAGCCCACTGGGCGTAGGCATTGGCATCGTTCCAAGATACTTGCGTAACGGGGTGGTCGGCAGGGGCAGCAGGAGAGTCCAGACCCAGAGGGTGATGCCAAGTAGCACCGTCTTTGAGAATCCACTGCTGCCCTGTGGACTCATCAATGATGCCCCCATTGCCAAATTTCTCGGCCTCGGTTTGGTAGCCAGTGGCTTCCACAAACCTCCGAAACTCCGCTACCGTTACTGGGTGAGTGTCCATCCAAAAGGGGGCTACTTTGGCCCAAAATGAAGGGCGTTCGTGAGGTACGCCATCGTCTGACCCGATTTGTACCACGCCTCCGGGTATCCAAGTCATGTTTTGGGGGGGAGTGCCTACTTTTTGAGTAACGACGATCGTATCGGTGGGTTTGTCGAAACCGATATACAAAACAGTTTTTGGGAAAGCCAAAAGGGTCAGCAGAGAGTCGTTTCGCTCTACAAAATTAGCTTGGGAAGTGCTAAGTTCCGATTGCCCTTTTGGTGGCTGACAAGCCCAAGACAATAGCATTAACAAAAAAAGTGATTTGTAGGGCATTTTAAACCTTCGATGTATCCTTTCAATCAAAGCAGATGTAAACCAAAAAATAATACAAAAATGAACAAAAAACACATCGTCATCGCCATTGTTGGTTTATTGCTGACAGTCATGGAAACCAACACCCAAGCCCAAAGAAGAAATTTTGACCCTGAAAAACGTGCCGAACGTTTTTCAGGAGAACTCCAAAAGGCACTCGAACTTGATGAAGCCACCACTCTAAAAGTACGTGAATTGGACAAAGCCCGTGCTAAGTCATTGTCTGAACTACGCCAGAAACAATCGGCAGACCGCTCTCAAATGCGTAACGAAGTACAGGCCATCAATGAGCAGTTTCGTACCAATCTCAAAGGCGTTTTGACCGCCGAGCAATGGACGAAATTTGAAGCATGGAAAAAAGACAGAATGACCGAACGCAAAACCGAAGGAAGGCACTCAAAACACGGAGGTCGAGGAAGAAGACACGGGTAAAGAAAGCCGTTATTAGGAATCAGCTGCCTCCCCAACCCTCAATTTTCGAGGCCCAAGCCCCAGTACTTCGTCGAAGTGCTGGGGCCATTTTTTTGAACCCTTCTCATACCACTCTCTAAAACGCTCCCCCACGGGCTGATGCACGGGTAGGTACCTAAACAGTACCGACAGGTCAAAGCGTGTAGCCGCAATACCGGCTCCTACTCGCTCTATATCAGTGGCATTGCAGGCTTGCTCGTAGTGCATCGGTACGACCAGCACGGGCTTATCTAAGTAGAGGGCTTCGCTAATGGACTCAAAACCTGCCGTCGTAACCAACGCTTTGGCTCCAGCCATCATTTCCAAAAACTTCTTGCCATCGAGCGAATGGAGTGTCAAAGTTGCGTCGTTGTAGAGTGCCGATACTTCTGAAGGCTGATTCCAAAAACAATGCAGCCTTACTTCGGGCTGTTGCAAATGCCAATCATAAACTTGCAGAAAAAAAGAAGGGTGATTGAGATAAACCAACAAATAATCGCCTGACTGTGGTATATGATGCAACAGATCTTGCCGCAAAAGTGGTGGTACAACATAAAGCCGGCGTGAGGGAATATCAGGTAATGGGTCAAACGACAACGCCAGCAAACGCTTAGCTCTCAATGCCGTTAGGCGGCTGTTGAAATTGACCAACCACCGCTCCCAACGGCGGTTGGGTGGAAACTCAAAAGCAGCATGGAAAAACAAATACTGATGCCCCACACATACAGAAGGAATAGACGGTCGGTAAAGCAATTGATAAAATCCCCCTAAAATTTCGTAAAAATTGACAATAAGATCGGGCTGATAGTGCTTGATCAAACGGTGGAGATGACCAAGACTTCTCAAGAACCGAAAAATATGTGGTAAATGATACCAAATCGTTCGCCAAAAACTGACGTTGCCTTTTTGGTCAAAAATCAAATGAGGGCTAACGAACGATTCGACGGGAGCTTTTATTTCTTGGACGAAAAAACTGGGAGGGGTTTTGCCTTCTGCTCCACCAACCAGCACGGCCACTACTTCATAATCTGATTCTTTCAAAAGTTGAAACATCGAAATCGCTTGGGTCAAATGCCCCCGCCCTTCGCCTTGAACCAAAAATAAGACTCTTTTCACTTTGATAGGGAATCAGTTTGCGTATAATTTTCAAAGGTATCCTTACTACTGTTATTTGTAAATGAACGAACCGTTATCAATTCGTTATATTTTACTCAATTTGGGGAAAACTACCCCAATTTTACCCTATTCGCTCAATTATCGCTAAATTGCAACCCAAATCACCCCCCCTCTTTTCTGTTATGGCACTCCAAGTAGGCGACAAAGCCCCCTCTTTTGAAGCCAAAGACCAACATGGCAACCTGACTAAACTCTCCGATTTTCAGGGCAAAAAATTGGTACTATACTTTTATCCCAAAGACGATACTCCCGGCTGCACTGCCCAAGCCTGTAGCCTCCGCGACAACTACGAGGCTCTACTGGCCAAAGGATATGCCGTAGTAGGCGTAAGCGTAGATGACGAAAAAGCACATCAGAAATTCATCAAAAAGTACAATCTTCCCTTCCCACTCATTGCCGACACCGACCACAAGGTGGTAGAGGCTTACGGAGTATGGGTCGAAAAATCAATGTATGGCCGAACGTACATGGGCACTGCGCGTACTACCTTCATCATCAACGAACAGGGCATCATCGAAGAAATCATTAGTAAAGTAGACACCAAAAATCATGCAGGGCAGGTGTTGAGTCTTGAGAAATAATCTAAACAATAATAGTTATCATTAAAGATAAAAATATGAATCGTTTGAAAGAACTGAAAGTTTGGCATAAGGCGATAGATTTGGTAGTTGATGTATATGAACAAACGTCTCAGTTTCCTACAAATGAAAAGTACGGTCTTGTTTCACAGATAAACAGGGCAGTTGTTTCGATTCCTTCAAATATTGAAGAAGGTGCAGGACGAAATAATAAGAAGGAATTCAACTCTTTTCTTGGCATAGCAGCAGGCTCTACTTATGAACTTCAAACTCAAATTATTATCGCTTATAAAGTAGGCTATGTTGAGGCTACTGTTTTAGAACAGTTAGAAGCTCAAATAATTGAAATTCAAAAAATGATATACAACCTCCAAAAAACACTTTGTAACTAATGGCTGAACAATCACAACTCACGACTCAAGACCCACGACTCAAGACCCTTACAGAAACGGCTTCCCAAGTTCGTCGCGACATCTTACGCATGGTACATGGCTGCCAGTCAGGTCACCCCGGCGGCTCGCTCGGCTGTACTGATTTGCTGGTAGCATTGTACTTTAAGCAAATGAAAATCAACAACCGCAAAGGCAAAGGTGGCTATTTGTATTTCAACATGGACGGGCGCGGCGAAGACCTCTTCTTCTTGTCCAATGGTCATATTTCACCGGTTTTTTATAGTACGCTGGCGCGTCGTGGTTACTTTGATGTCAAAGAACTGGCTACTTTTCGTCGTATCAATAGCCGCCTACAAGGCCACCCCACTACCCACGAAGGGCTTCCCGGTGTACGCATTGCCTCTGGCTCGTTGGGGCAAGGGCTTTCGGTGGCCATTGGCGCAGCATTGGCCAAAAAACTCAATGGCGACAAAACGCTCGTCTATTGCCTCATGGGCGATGGTGAGCAACAAGAAGGCCAAATCTGGGAAGCAGTACAGTTTGCTCCCAACAATGCCGTGGACAATCTCATCGCCTTTGTGGACGTAAACGGTCAGCAAATAGACGGCTCGACCAAAAAAGTAAACGACAACCGCGACTTGGCCGCCAAATACAAAGCCTTCGGCTGGCGAGTGTTGAGCATGGACGGCAACAACATGGAGGAAGTAGTCAAAACCCTTCAAAAGGCCAAACGGCTCACAGGTAAAGGGCAGCCGATTGCGATCATGATGAAAACCGAAATGGGTCAAGGCGTGGATTTCATGATGCACTCCCACAAATGGCACGGTATCGCCCCCAACGACGAGCAACTCGCCGCTGCTTTGGCTCAACTCGAAGAAACACTGGGCGATTATTAATTCATAAAAGCTATGATAACCCGTCTTGACCAATTAGACTTATCCAAACAATACTCCTACGCCGACTATCTCAAATGGCGTTTTGAGGAGCGAGTAGAGTTGATTCGGGGCTACATTCACAAAATGTCGCCCGCTCCTGCGCGCAGGCATCAGGGATTATCTATTGCCCTTATCAATCAGATGTATCCACATTTCAAAAATCATCAATGTCGTATGTATCATGCGCCTTTCGATGTACGTCTAACTCGTAAATCAAAGAATAAATCCAAAGAAGTAACGACGGTGGTTCAGCCAGATTTGTGTGTCATCTGTGATGAAAGTAAATTGGACAAGCGCGGCTGTGTAGGCGCACCTGATTTGATAGTTGAAATACTCTCACCGGGCAATTCAAAAAAGGAAATGAAAGACAAGTTTGAGGTCTATGAGGAAGCAGGGGTAAGAGAATACTGGATCGTGCAGCCTACCGACAAAAACGTCTTGGTCTATACCCTCAACGACGAAGGCAAATACATAGGCCACCGCCCTTTTGTCGAAGATGAAATCATGCACTCTTTTGTCTTTCCTGATTTGAAAGTAAATCTTTTAGAGGTTTTTAAAGACTAATATGAGACTACAACGGATTCATATAAAAAACTTTAAGTCTATTGCTGACGTAGAAATCGTTTCTCCCAATCCGTTTACGGTTTTTGTCGGCCCCAATGGTTCGGGCAAATCAAATATTTTTGAAGCATTGGAGTTTATCGCAACAGATGTACCAAACAAACACCGATTGTTTGGAGGAAATGAATATTTGAATCACAGAACTAAAGTAAATGACTCAAAATATCACCTACAATTAGATTTTGAAGGTGGGCGTGAAAATTGTATTTGGAAACAGGGGGATTACTTAGATAACAATGGGGATAAAGAATGTAAAATCGTTGAGGTTTCTTACATACAAAGTGAAGAATATTTTAGAAAGATTTCGCAAAAATTTTCGCGGATCTTTATCGGTAAGCAAGACTTACTGAAAATCGTCTATTCTGACGATAGCAAACTCAATCTCGCTGCTACCAATCTCGAAAAAGTACTCAAACGCATTCTGAAAGACGAATCTAAACGTGAAGAGTTGATAGATTGGCTTCAATTATTTATTCCTGAGTTCAAAGACTTACAAATCAGTTCGAGCGAACTTAGCGGTACTGATACACTTATCATTTATGAAAAAACCACTGATAAGCCTTTTACTAAAGAACTCATCTCCAACGGCACTTACCATATTTTGTGCTTACTTTCAGCCGTTTATCAATCTGATGAACCCCAATTTTTGTGTATTGAAGAGCCAGAAAATGGACTAAATCCTTATGTGATTCGCAAAATGGTCGAGTTGTTCAGGAATGCTTGTGAAGAAAAAGGACACCACATTTGGCTCAATACCCATTCACAAACTTTGGTGGAGTGTCTCAAACCCCATGAGGTCGTAGTGGTGGACAAAATCAATGGCGAAACGAAGGTTACACAACCAAAAGATTTAAATCTGCATGGGCTTGATATGGCAGAGGCTTGGCTTTCCGGAATTTTGAGAGGAGGTACTCCATGGTAAAAGTTGGCTTTATGGTAGAAGGGGATACCGAAAAAATATTGATTACCAAATCAGACGATTTTAAAAAATTTTGTGATAGGATTGATATCGAAGTATTGGGTACTGTTATGCCAAACCATAAGGGACAAAGAGGAAAAGATTTATTTAAAAATACTGAAAAAATTGACAGTTACCTCAAAGTTTTGTTTGAACAAGGAGCAGATTTTATAGTTTGCTTACGAGATCAAGAAGATTTGCCTTGTATTACTGCTGCCAAAGATGAAATCAAAAATAACCACGAGAGGCTGATAAAAGTAATAGCTGTACGTCAAATAGAAGCATGGTTTTTGTCAGACTATCAAGCACTTGAAAACTTTTTTGAAATAACCTCCATCCAAAATGAATTCCCTGAAATAAAATTTCCCCAAGAACTTTTAAAACCAGCCGATGTTTTAGCTGAAATCTCGTTGCGCACTCGTAATAGAGGCATTGGCGATAAGTTATTGTTTGCCAAAAGATTCATACAAAACTATGGTTTTTCAATGGTACGTGCCGCCCAAAATCCAGAATGTCAAAGTACAAAATACTTTTTAGATAAACTCACACAAATTAGCCTTTCTAAATCATGAAAAAGAGAAACACTTTTTTTGTTGTCAAAACTTCAGTTTTCTTGAGTTTGGTTTATGTGGTCAGTTTTTTGTCTTGCCAGCAGCAAAGCCAGCAGGCCATCACCCACAACTTCGACGAAGTACAGACAGGGGGAGTACGTATGATTCCCATCAAAACTCCTTACGGTACGTTCAATGTATGGACTAAAAAATTTGGCGACAACCCTCGCATCAAAATCTTGCTCCTACACGGAGGGCCATCACTCACCCACGAGTACATGGAATGTTTCGAGAGTTTTTTCCCGAAAGAAGGCTTTGAGATGTATCAGTATGACCAACTCGGCTCTTACTACTCCGACCAGCCCACCAACGACAGCCTCTGGACGACCGAACGCTTCGTAGAGGAAGTGGAGCAAGTGCGACAAGCCTTAGGCATGAGCAAAGATAATTTTTATATCTTAGGCAACTCTTGGGGAGGCATTTTGGGTATGGAATATGCCCTCAAGTACCAGCAAAACCTCAAAGGACTCATCATCTCCAACATGATGGCCAGTATTCCTGATTACGAAAAATACAACAACCAACTTCGTAGCCAAATGCGAAAATCGCTCATAGACACGCTCGAAGTATTTGAGAAAAAAGGCGACTTCAAAAACCCCGTTTATGCCGATTTGGTTTTCAAGGAATATTACACCAAGCATATCTGCCGCTTGGCCGACTGGCCGGAGCCGGTACTTCGTAGCTTCAAGCACATCAATCAACACGTGTATGAACTCATGCAAGGTCCCAGCGAATTTAAAGTAGGAGGCCGCCTGCTGACTTGGGATCGTAAGGCTGATTTGCCCAAAATCGAAGTACCTACCCTCGCTATCGGTGCCAAGTACGACACCATGGACCCCAAAGCCATGGAAGACATCAGCAAAGCCGTCAAAAACGGACGCTACCTCTACTGCCCCAATGGCAGCCACCTGTGCTTTTGGGACGACCAAAAAAACTATTTCCCGGCGGTCATTCAATTTATCAAAGACGTAGATCAAGGCAAAGCAAACTAAAAACATTCATTGATTTACAATCATTCAAACCACAATTCATTCATTCTTCAATCAATGCAGAAATACACCTTCACCGAAAAAAAAGACACCCGTAGCGGCTTCGGCGCGGGAATGCAAGTTTTGGGTCAAACCAACCCTGATGTCGTAGCCCTCTGTGCCGATTTGGTAGGCTCTCTCAAACTCGACGCTTTCATCAAAGAAAATCCCGAGCGATTTATTCAATGTGGTATCTCGGAAGCCAACATGATCGGTATGGCAGCGGGGCTAACGATTGGCGGTAAGATTCCGTTTGCGACCACTTTTGCCAACTTCGGTTCGGGACGAGTCTATGACCAAATTCGCCAAAGCGTAGCGTATTCCGACAAAAACGTCAAAATCGCTGTATCTCATGCGGGTCTTACGCTCGGCGAAGATGGTGCCACCCACCAAATCTTGGAAGACCTTGCCATGATGCGCGCCCTGCCCAACATGACCGTCATCAACCCCTGCGATTTCAACCAAACCAAAGCAGCCACCATTGCTGCCGCTGCTCATCATGGCCCCGTTTACTTACGTTTCGGGCGGCCCGTCGTGCCTGTGTTCACAGACCCCGACCAAAAATTTGAAATCGGCAAGGCATGGCTTGTCAATGAAGGTACCGACGTAAGTATCTTTGCCACCGGGCATTTGGTGTGGGAGGCTATCCAAGCCGGTGAAGCGTTGGCCGCCGAAGGCATCAGTGCCGAAATCATCAATATCCATACCATTAAACCTTTGGATACCAAAGCTATCTTGAAATCAGTCACCAAAACCAAGTGCCTCGTTAGTGCCGAAGAACACCAAAAAGCAGGAGGATTGGGAAGTGCTATTGCCGAATTGTTGATACAAAATATGCCCTATCCACAAGAATTTGTAGCTGTCAATGATAGCTTCGGCGAGAGTGGTACACCTGCCCAACTCATGGAAAAATACGGTCTATCGGCCAAAAATATCATAGAAGCAGCTAAAAAGGCTATCAATAGAAAAGAGTCTTAGAAGGTCTGGGAAGTCTTAGAAAGTCTGAAAGAGTCTCGGAAAGTCTGAAAGAGTCTTAGAAAGTCTGGGAAGTCTTAGAAAGTCTGGGAAGTCTTAGAAAGTCTGGGAAGTCTTAGAAAGTCTGGGAAGTCTCGGAAAGTCTGAAAGAGTCTTAGAAGGTCTGGGAAGGTTTGGGAAAGTCTGGGAAGTCTTTGGGGGTAAGATACTTGAATACTGATAATGGTTTTGGTTGATATGAAAATACAGCGGTTTGAAGATTTAAAAATTTGGCAAAAAGCTCAAGATTTGGCTTTCCACTTATACCAAGCATTCGGTAGCTGCCGAGATTTCGGTTTTAAAGATCAAATTTGCCGTGCTGCTGTTTCCATTTCCAATAATATCGCCGAGGGTTATGGTAGGAATACTGATCCTCAATTTCGGCAATTTTTGTACATAGCTCGGGCTTCTTGTGATGAAGTAAAATCAATGATTTACTTGGCTGTCAGGTTGAATTACTTAAACGAAAACCAGAAAAATGAATTTATAGCCCAAATTGAAGAAATATCCCGAATGTCGTTCATGCTTATCAACTATTTAGATAAACCTAAGAAAAATACACAATAGACTTTTTCCGACTTTCAAGACTCTTTCAGACTTTTTCCGACTTTCAAGACTCTTTCAGACTTTTTCCGACTTTCAAGACTCTTTCAGACTTTTTCCGACTTTACATGACCGACCAAACCATTTTAGAGAAATTTGCCAACCCCGAAAGCCGCTCCTTTGCTTTCAACCAACTGGTACGGAAATATCAGCAGAAGGTGTATTGGCATATTCGCAAAATGGTGATAGACCACGACGATGCCGACGACCTCACGCAAGAGGTATTCATCAAAGTCTGGGAAAACCTCGCCAATTTTCGAGGTGATTCTCAGCTTTTTACGTGGGTTTATCGTGTAGCTACCAACGAGTGTTTAAACTTTTTGGCCAAAAAACGCCGTCGTTATTTTTTACCAATCCATGATATAGAAGGTGAGTTGATGGAAAAGCTCGAACAAGCGGCTATTCAAACCGACTCACCTTTGAGTGGTGATGAGATTCAACTTAAACTCCAAAAAGCCCTGCTTACATTGCCCGAAAAGCAGCGACTGGTATTCAACATGAAATATTTTGACGATTTGAAATACGAAGACATTGCAGAGATTACAGGCACTTCGATAGGTGCATTGAAGGCGAGTTATCATCATGCCGTTACGAAAATCGAAAAATTTTTGAATAACGATGATTAAACTTTGGCCGTATGAATTTATCCAATAAGACAAATAAGTAATCATAAGCAATGAAACGGATCAGATTGGAAGATATACCCAAAAAAGAGGTGTTTGAAACACCCAACGGCTACTTTGAATATCTCCCCGCTAAGATACAACAACAAATACAGGCGCGGCAGGAGGAAAGAGAACACCGATTCACGGTCAGCTGGTCATGGAAACGTACTGCCTTGGCGAGTGTAGCAGCGAGCATTGTAGCAGTCCTGACGTGGATTACTTTCCCTCAAAAACAAACCTCCATCAGCGAAGATGCCTTGAGCCACATCACCCATGAAGAAGTAGTGCAATACTTAAAAGAAAAGCAAATCACGCAGCACGAAATCATTCAGTATGCCGGCCCGGAAATCATCGAAACCGACGACGAAGTATTGATTCATCAACTGCAAATCAACGACGAAGATATTCGCAAATCCCTCCAAGAAGAAAACCTAAGAGGCAATATTTAAAGCAAGACTCCAGACTTTTTCTAAGAAATCATATTTATTATTGTTCGTCCCATGAAAGCTATCTTTCTTTTCTTGACATTTTCTCTATTTGCAACCCTACTTTTTGCCCAAGATATGGGGCATCAGCGCATTGACAATGCCAAAATAGGAATGATCACCAATCGGCTCAACTTGACTACCGAGCAATCACAGCATTTTTGGCCTGTTTACAATGAGTTTGATGGCAAGAAGAAGGAAATCCGCCGCCAGATGCGCAAACTCGTCGTCGAAACCAATACACTTACTACCTCAGACGAAAAGATTTTGGCCAATCTCAAAGAAACGCTCAATCTCCAACAAAAAGAAGTGGACTTGGAAAAAGAGTACATGACCAAGTTTTTGAAAGTCATCAATGTACGCCAAGTAGCCGAACTCTACAAAGCCGAGCATGTATTTACGCAAATGCTTCTACGCCGCCTCAACAACCCTCAAAAAGCTGACAAGCCCTGATAGAATATGGTTTTTACCCGATGAGTGGTTTCATATCGGTAGGGGAAAAAATATGCTCGGCTACACTGCATCGTAGGTGCTAAACATCTCCCAGAACGGCTTTAAACCATGTATCCCCAATGAAAAATGAATTGCGAAAATTTGGGCGATTTAAAGTCCCTTTCTCTTTTGGGGAAAGGGATTTAGGGATAGGGGTTTTCTCAAACCAATTTTTTTAAGTATAATAACGTATGTTA
>JBKBKL010000123.1:0-12842 GCA_046294665.1 Runella sp. | reverse complement strand
GGCTATAAAGTATTATTTGTGCTATCATAACAAAAATTGTGCTATGGGGCTACTAGCACCATAATTACAGCACTACCAAAAATCGCAAAAACACTGGCTATCACAGCCGCACTGGCAGGGGGATTGGCCCTGGGAGAATCTATGTTTAATGAAACTCAGGCAAGTGGGGGAGGGGCACAACAACCTATTTGTAGGGTTTTGAGGGTTGATTGTCCAGGTTGGTTTACAGGCGACAGAGATGTCTGTATAACAACTGGAAATTCTGTACAATGTGCAGTTTGTGGTTCCTCGAGTAATTGCTATCGATAAATGTTTACAGAGTGAATACATTGTAAGCTAAGTTTTAATACCTTTAAGCACTCACGGAATTCTTTGAAAAACGCATAAAAATTTTATGATAATCTATGTTTTATGTGAGAAAACAATGTATTAACTTAGTTTACAATGTACTAAAGTATTAAATATAATGATAAAGAACATTCATTTCAATAATTTGTAATATACTTGAAATATCTCAATGTCAATATATTACATATTTTTTTACCAAAATATTATCAATCAATTACTCATTTTTACTTAATAAATTAACAAAATATGAAAAAATATTTTAGTTTTTTCAAATCTATCGGTTATCTATTGGTTATTCTGGTTTTTACTACCTTTTTTATTGGTTGTAATGACAAAAAAAGTGAACTGGATTCAGTTAAAACAACTTATGTAGTTAAAGTTTCTGATGATAGTTTTAAGAAAGAAGGTACTTTATCTGAATTTGTAGAAGATATAGTTTATATTCTATTAGATACCTCAAAAAATGTCCCATTGATAGGAAATATAGACAAGGTTGAATTTATTGAAAACAAAATTTTAGTTTTAGATAAAACCATTTCTAAATCACTCTTTATATTCGATAATAATGGAAAGTTTGTACAAAAAATAGGTAGTGTCGGACAAGGTCCTGGAGAATATAACGAGATATATGACTTTTATACAACTGTTACGAATGGGAATCTTTATTATTGCCTCAAATCAAATAATAAAGTATTGTACTACGATAAAAATGGAAAATACAAATCGGAAAAAGCAATACCACTTTCTCGAGAAATTTCGAAATACAATGACGGCTTTGCATTGATTGGTATAGATTATGATTTGTTGTGTATGGATGATTCCTTACAAAAAATAAAAAATAGTTTTTTCCCTTTAGGAACTATTTATCCAAAAGCAACCTTGTGGCCTTTTACAAAAACTAATGATGGTAGTTTACTGTATAGACATAGTTTGAGTGACACCATTTTCAAAATATTAACTAACAAAATTTATCCACACACTATTATTTCATTTTCTAATCCTATACCTAATGAGGATTTAAAACAATTAATAAAAGAAGGTCTAAATACGAGACCACCTATAAATAAAATGCATTCGATAAAGTATTATTCGGAAAATGAATCTAAGATATGTTTTTATTTTTATTACAATAATAGTTATTATATGAGTCTATTTGATAAAAAAAACAAAAAAACTGTTGTCATTTCCCCAAATATCCAAAATGATGTAACGTTTGAATCTACTCCTCCAATACTATTTAGTACACATTCTAAATATTTTGTTGGAGTTTTAGACCCAAAAAATATTACATTGAATAGTTTAGATAGAAAAAATAGGTTTGTTAAAAAAATATTGGATACATATTCAAATGTAGATTTAAAAAAGGATATTAACCCGACTATAATATTGGTGAAATTCAAATAAACAATCTGTAAATCCCTCCTATCTTGATAGTAGGGATTTTGTAAGATAAAATATGGATTCCTTCTAAACAAACTTTATAAGCTATCTTTCTTTAATCAACTTTTTTTACCTTTTTATCAGTAGATGAAAAGCATACTTAAAAATGATTAACAATTAGTGTTTTCTTGAAAAAAATACACTCGTTTATGTAAATTAAATCACATACCAAAATACCTAAAGTGAATTCATGCACTTATAATTCTTCCTCTCCAACCTGGAGAGATTTTGAGTTTTTTTGTCACTCTTTTTGGCCTTCTTCCGATCTCAAAAATGGCTGGCTGTCGGTGCGGTATCATCTGATGGGTTGGGCATTGAGCATGTATAGTGTCCAAAAACAGCACGGAGCTATAAGCCTCTATACCAATACCCAAGGCGCAGAGCTACTGCTCCACCACCTCCAACTCCCCTACGATAGCTACGAGTTGGTGTTTGATGAGTACCAGAGTGAGTTTGAGCAGTTTTTTGTAGTCCGAAAATTGCGCGCCTACACTACTTCCCGCCAGCCCTTTGTGCATATAGACGGCGATGCCTTTTTGTTTGAGCCGCTGCCTGCGTGGTTTTTAGAATCGCCCCTCATAGCCCAAAATCTGGAGTACAATCTGCCCTGCTATGATGAGGTGTATCAGTATTTTCGGCTTCAGTCGGCTGCTCTACCTCACTGGCTACGCCCCCATGTCCAGGGATATCTACCTGCTGCCAACATGGGCATCGTAGGGGGGAGAGATTGGGCTTTTTATGATACTTTGGAGCAGGAGGTATTGGCTTTTTTGGAACAAAACCGCCCAATACTGGCTTCTATGCCTTCCGATATTGATGTATGTCCGTTTTTGGAGCAAGCCTTTTTTGGGTCGTTGGCTCGGCATCAGCAAAAGCCGGTAGGCTATCTTTTGGAGCAAGAGATTACACAGAGTCAGCCGTATCATTTGGATCGTTGGCAAGATATACCGCGTCAATGTGGCTACTTGCATCTAATGAACTACAAGCGCAATCCTACCGCCTGTGAGATGATGGCCCAACGCCTTTACATAGAAGCCCCCCATCTCTACGAGCGGTGTTTGCAGGTGGCACGCCAACTGGAAGCCACACGCCACCCTATCGCTCTGCCACCGCGTCTGTACTACGAAGGGTTTTACCGTTCAGCCTTGCTGCCCCTCGATACTCCCGCTGCTGTCAGAGAAGACCTTGCTCTCTACGAGCAAGAAAAACAATACTGGATAGACAACCTGCCGCCGTTGCCTAAGCTGTGGGAGCATTGGAGGGGGCTGTCACAGCAAGTCAATGCGCTGCTGATGCTACCAGAGCAAGAAATGAGGCAGCAAGTGATAGGGCAAGGGCGGTACTGCAAGCGGCTGGTATCGGAATGGAACTGGGTAGAAGCCAACGAGTTTGTGGGGCAGACAGACTATGCAGCCAATGCCACTGCGCCCAGTGGCTACTATGAAGTCATCCTATATCTTTATTTGCACGAGGGGGTTGTCAAGGAGCAGAAGTTGGATATTGTGGGCATTTTGCTTTTGGATACATTTGAGGAAGCGCAGCCCATCGAGGCGGGGATTGAGGCCGTATGGCAGCAGATTATTCCTCATCAACCCACCGCTCAAGAAACCTCTTTCAAAGGATACCTCCTAAGTAGGCTTAGGTTTTATTTGTATCAGGGAGTGCTGGAAATCAAATGCAAGGAAGAACACAGGTTTTAGTATGCTATTATACTATCACGGCTTAGGCACACTAAGTCAAAAGATTGGGTAAATAAGTCAACGATTGGGTCAATATAAATTTCAAACATTTGTAGAAGTTCTTTATTTCGAATATTACCACATGAAACAAGCAGAATTTTAGGCGGACTTCCATACAACCAGTAATAATCTACAAAATCACTATCTTTAGTTACAATGATTCTATGTTCAGAAATAGCAATTGTACGTATTTCAGCATCAGATAAAAACTGAGCTTTTGGGTAGTCTGTAGTGTGTGTACTGTCAAACCCTTTTTCCTTCAAAAATAATGCTAATATAGGGGGAAGTTGGGTGTCAATGATAAATGATAGCATTATAGTTTAAGCAGCTTTGGGCTGAATAGGTATGATCATTTTACTGTTTGCGATACGAGAAGCATATAAAAGACATGCTGTAATATCCTCCGATTCTAAAAAGGAAAAATCTTCTAAAATGTCTTTTTCAGACATACCTGCAGCGAGAAGTTCGAGAAGGTGCGCCACCGTAAAACGCATATTGCGAATAGTTGGTCGGCCATTACAAACTTCTGGATTTAGAGTGATTCTTTGCAAAAGAGTTTCCATAGCTTTATTTTTTTACCTGAAGCCAAATATAATATTTTGAAACTAAGTTTGAAATTCTTTTGCAAAAGAAAGTTAAATTTAAGATAGAATTAGTGTCCTTTTTGTTTGAGCTGCTGCCTGCCAATTAAATCTCCTTTCATTTTCCTCCATTTTTTCTGAAATTTAGTCCAAAAGACTACGAAATTTAGTCCAAAAGACTATTGTTTTTGTGCAAATTTTGCTATTATCTTTGCACAGACCAAAAGCTGGTGCGCACAGTAGGTTTAGTTCAATGAATTTTGTAACCGTAAAACTTTTCAAGAAAATGAAAAAGACAAAAATCGCAAAAACACTGGCTATCACAGCCGCACTGGCAGGGGGATTGGCTATAGCCGATTCATTTTATGCTGAAGCTCAAACTTATTGGGGTAGTACCAACTTCAAGTATCAAGAATGTGTTCAAAAGAATGGTAAAAAAGGTGGAGAGTGTGTTACACAGCCTACTGGTTGTCTAACGCATGCTTCATGTGGTTAGTATAAGAATTGATTGTATAGAAAGCATAGCGTTTATAAAAAAATGCTATGCTTACTTTTAACTTTTGTATTTGACTACTTATGAAAAACAACTTCTCTTTTTTCTTTTTGAGTTTGTGTTACATGCTTTGTTTATTGAGTTGTACTTTAGATAGTAAAAAAGAATATACTAAGCACAAACATAATTTTGTTTTGGAAAAAACAAATATCATCAAAACCATTTTTCATGACTCTGTGAGTTCACCTATCCAGAGTCAGTTTCGATTCTATTCAGAAGGGGATAAGTCATACATCTATTGTTTAAACAAACTTAAGAATGTATTAGAAATATATCATTGGGATACAGGCAAATTGCTCAAGAGAATAACTTTAGAAAAAGAAGGGCCAAATGGAGTCAGTACCATTACAGCTTTTCATATTGTTAATCAGGATTCAGTATTTGTGTTAGCTACTTATTCACATCGTATTTCTCTCATAGATTCCAATGGTAGTTTAATCAGAAGTTATAGTTTATTACCCAATGGACAGACGAAGGAGAAATTGGGAAATGGGTTGATAAGTTATGGCAATTATAGACACCAAATGGTTTATTTGAATGGGTCTCTTTTTGCTCCTGCTTCACCTTTTGACGGATATGAGTTTTCAAGTTTTTACAACAATGGAGAATGTGGTCTTCGATTAAACCTTCAAACTGGGGAGGTTAATCCTCTTATGTCGTTCCCCAAAAATTGGAAACAGAAATTTAAAGAAGGACTAATGCTACCGGGACAACGTATATTCATACCACAGACATTTAATCTGAAAAAACAAACTACTATCATCAGTTTTCCTACCGAAAATTATTTATTCGAGGTGGATTTAAATAATAAAAGAGTAAATCAGTATTTATGTAAGAGTCAGTATTTTGATGAAATTGATTGGATAAATAGACGAAAAAATACACCGGGAGAAGAGTTTATATTTCATACCAAAAATCCATTTTATGAAAATATTTATTTTGATGCATACAGAAATATCTACTTAAGATTTGTAGCTTATCCAAATACCAAAAAAGTAGATGAATTTGACGGTCGTGCATACTTTAAATACTCACTAATTATACTTAATGAATCCTTTGAGCATATTGCCGAAATACCACTTGATGACGAAATTAGAATTGGTTTTGCAATTATAACATCAGAAGGTATATATTTTGATGAATACATAGATAGTGAAGATAAATCAATGTTTAGACTTTATAAAATCAAAATGGAAAAGTGATGAAAAAGATATTTTCGATAAGTATATTGATATGTTTTTTCTCTTGTACCGAAAATAAGAATGATCAATATGCAAAACAAATTGATGAGATTTTGAGGTATTATCATTTTGAAAATTTAGCTGGGAAGAAAATATTCATTATAACCAGTTTAGAGGTATGTGGGGCTTGTTTGGATTATACTGTCAAGTTTATCGAAAAAAATATCGAAGATTCTAACTACCTTTTTATCATCAGTAGTAGTTCAATCAAAAAAACGAAAATAACTTTTACTCCAAAAGTTCTTGAAAGCCCTCATTTTTTATTAGACTCACAACTCGTAGCTGTTAGAAAAGGTTTAGTGAATACCGAAAAGCCTCAAGCATATCTTTTTAGTAATGGTAAGGTGGTAGATGTTCAACAGATTACCTACTCAAACGCCGACAGTATATTCCGCTACATACATCAATTTTTAAACTCCCAACCTTGAGAGATACTGTGCATTATTGTCATTCTTTCTAGCCTTCTACCGATCTCAAAAACTCCAACTCCCTACCATTGCCACCAGTTGACGGCGATGCCATTCTGTTCGAGCCGCTGCCTGCCAATTAAATCTCCTTTCATTTTCTTCCATTTTTTCTGAAATTTAGTCCAAAAGACTATTGTTTTTGTGCAAATTTTGCTATCATCTTTGCACAGACCAAAAGCTGGTGCGCACAGTAGGTTTAGTTCAATGAATTTTGTAACTTTAAAACTTTTCAAGAAAATGAAAAAGACAAAAATCGCAAAAACACTGGCTATCACAGCCGCACTGGCAGGGGGGATTACGGTGGCGCAATCATTTTTTAACGAGGCACATGCTACAGGAAAATGCGACTTGTGTGTTATAAAGATATACGGAGTAACTGTGGCTTCTTGTATGGCTAAACCTGGCTCGATCTGTAACTACAGATTTATATATGGAAGTGTATCTTGTAACAATGCTGTTGTATGTTGATACCTGTTTAAAAACTGGGTAAAACAATTTTTTAACTCCAAATGCTTTTACAATCATGGAAAAGAAAAAAATGGCTAAGGCACTGGTGCTGACAGCAGCGATGACAGGGGGGATTGCGGTGGCACAATCATTTTTTAACGAGGCGCATGCCACAAATTGCGATCAATGTGTTTTAAAAGGGGCACTTGGAATTACCGTATCCTCTTGCTTTTCAAAGCCCGGAGCCACCTGTTCAGCCCCTATATCTGCTGGTATTAGTTTATCTTGCAACAACGCACAAAAGTGTTGAGGCGGATAAAGATTAAGTATCAATAATTATTGATTTGATTACAAAAATAAAGATAAGTAATTGAAAAATTATGTATTTAAATCAAAAAATATTATTAATTAATTACTTATCTTTACTTATTCTTTTTTAATTTTATGAATATATCTGCCAAAATCCATCTTGATTTTTCTGTTTTTTTAAAACTAAAAGGAATATCTGTTTTACTTGTGATGCTCACGTTTTTCAACTGTCAAGTAGAAAAAGAGGCTAACAATTCTTCATTTAAGAGAGAAGATGCCCCAAATGTATCATTAAAAGGGGAATCTATCGTCTTAAATTTGGACTCTTTGACACGTCCTATTTTTTATCATCTGTTTGGAGATTCATTGATATTGGTAGAAAATATTAAGCCAAATCCTTATTTTGTGGATGTTTACAGTATGAATACCAAAAGATTGGTCAAAAGAATAGTAAGACAAGGTGAAAGTCCAGCAGAGTTTTTGAGCGTTCAGTTATTTAATAGAAATCCGATAGATAATAACTTTACTATTTTTGATGTATCTGCAAAATCGGTGGGTTTCGGGAGTATGGACGAAAAAGGAGAGTTTCAGATTAAAAACAAAGTAAATTTACCACAAAATACGGGTGATATAATTTCGATAGATACTAGCAAGTTATTGGGATTTAATGCCTCTTACATAGAAACAGAAAAATTTTCAAATAAAATCTCTCCGCTATTTTATCTAAATACGGATAGAATAATATCAAGAGATCAACTTCAAAAAATTGATAGCCAGAACTTTGCCTTTTTTTCTAATAATGTATCCGCCGCACAATTAGCGTACTCTAAAAAGAATGATTGTATTTGGCTAGTTGATAAACATAAAGATGAAATCCAGGTATTTGATACAAATTTAAAATTAAAAAAAGTAATCAAAGGGCCTGACTTTGTCGAGCCCGATATCATCCAAAATGAGGATAAAGGTTTAGGAATACAAAAATATATTGATTTGGGATTCAAAAATCACATTGATTACGATAGCTATTATAGTTGTGCATATAATGATGACCATATCTATTTACTCTATCTTGGCATAGTTGGTACTTATGGTATCAAGGGGGTTGGGTTCTACTACAAACCGTCAGAAATATTTAAGTTTAATTGGGCTGGTGAGTTACAAAAGATTTATAAGTTAGATAGGTTTTTATACGGAATTACCATTGATAAGGCTGGAGAGAATATTTACGGTACTACAAGTATTGATTTTGGAGAGAAAGTGGAACTCATTAAATATCAACTAAAATGAAACGTTCTATTCTAATAACACTCCTTTTTCTTGGTATATACGTAAACTCATCTGGGCAGAAAGCCTTCAAAATTGATTATTCTCCTTTTTATAAATCAATCAATAAGACTGAATTTGAGAAGATAAAACTCACTTCTAAATACCAAGTCGTCGTACTCTTTGATGCAAAATGCTCATTCTGTATTGTATCCTTCATTGATGCTTTCAAAAAGATAGACAGCATAGGATGGCAAAAAAGCGTCTGTTATTTGTTTGTTGCTAAGGCTGAAAATCTATTTCTAACAAGACACTATCTAAGAAAAGCTGGTATCGTTTTGCAGAAAAATCAACTTTTGCTACATGACGAAAAAGGAGATTTCATGGCTAAGAATAAATTTATAGATGAATCTTCATTGAATATGATAATCGCTGATAAAAAAAACTCAGTACTCAAGATTGGCCCTCCTGATAAATTGTTAGAGTTTTATAGTTCGCTTTAGACAAAGAATAGGGATTAAACCTTGACTTTCAAATGCTTTCACTTTATACTCTTACATACAACGCACCCAAACAATTTGCGTATTGGTGTATGGCCTTTAGGTCGACTTATCCTGCGATATTTGAGGGGTGTGCTAAGTTTGTCATCAACAATTCCGATGATGTACGTACCCAAGCGGCATATCAAGCATTATTTGAGCACTATGGTTTTGAGGTGATTCCTACTTATTCCAACACGGGTATTTGCGGGGGAAGGTTTTTGGCCGCCCATCATTTCGACCAAAGTGAGGCTACGTTCATGGTTTTCTTTGAAGATGATATGCTCATGCGAAAAAAATCCAACAAATTATGTAAAGCAGGTTTTAGAACCTACCATCCCCAACTTTTTGAATTATGCTTGGAGATTATGAAACAAGAGCAATTATCGTATTTGAAACTTTGTTTTAGTGAGGTATATAGCCTCAACAGCCACAATTTGGTACATAGGGCTTTCACCGATGACAGCGAAAGGCAGGTTGCATTGGGTGTTATAGAAGCCCCCCCCTTTACCACTATTTCTCACCTAAATACCATCAATAATCTACCATACGCAGTCGGTATTTTTCATTACCTCAACTGGCCAATTGTTTTTTCAAAGCAAGGTAATCGTACTGTCTTTTTGGACAATATTGCAAAATTCAAGCATGAAAGCCTTTGGATGAGAGCGGCTTTCTATGCTGCCAAAGAGGGAAAACTACGTACAGGCTGCTTATTGGCTACGCCAATACTACACCACCGTAAGTACAGCTACTCTCCAAAAGACCGCATCGAGAATGAGTACGGACAAAAAATCAGAGGCGTGGAGATATGTCGTGAAATGAACTAAACCCTTTTGTATCTTACCCTATTGGGGCGAATTTGAACCAATCCGATGAATATCCAAAATGATGTCATTGCGTATCTACAAGTACACGCTCAGCTTTTGGTACGTACGCCAAGCCCACATCCAGACCTGTGGCAAGGTACGCTGGGGCAGGCATTAGTGTCTTTATATGTAGCCAATGCGCTTGGCGATGAGGCATTGTTTGAGCAAGGTTTCGGCTACCTTTCTACTTGTATTGAGGCTATTTACGCAGGCCAATATCCCGCTACAATCAACGCTACCATCGCACACGGCTTAACAGGGCTGGGCTTTGTCCTGCACAGTTTGATAGAAGATGGCCTCATCGAAAATGACCTCACATCTCTCCTAACCGACTTGGATAGTTTCGTCTACCAAGGCACTCGAAAATACCTCCAACAAAGCAATTTTGACTACTGGAGAGGTGGGTTGGGCGGGTTGTATTTTTTGTGTCAAAGAACCCAAAAACGCCCTGAACTACGCGATAAAGTAACCCAATTGGTTAAAATAGCTTTGAAAATAAAGCAAATACCCCTCGAAACAGGTGTGGTATGGCTGAGGATACATGACATGAGCATAGCACGGCACAAGACCGAAAAAATCATCTTGCAAATAGCATCATCGCTTACAGCCACCGATGCCAAAACGAGTTATTTCTTGCAGCAAGTATCAAAGCTTTTTCCAAATCAAAGCGAGTCTTTGTTTCTGCCAAATCCGAATCAAGAATTTCAAAAAGAAAGACTTGTAAGTGGTTTGGAAGAGCAGTGTTTGTACTGTCAGAGGCTTTACGCACTTACAGGCAGTGCTATTTATCAAAATACCTACCAAGCAGGTATCAAAGCATTGATTTCAAGTTCTCCCTCATCACAAATCGGTTTTATGAAAAGTCTGAAAGGCACTTTGCTGCTTTTGGCTGCCTACCTCCACCCAAAAGCTGTCCAATGGCAGCAAATGCTCTAAAATTTAGTCCATTGTACTATTTTTTGTTTGGGGTGGGGCTGTTAGCTTTGTAGAAAACCAAAATCGTCTGTTTTCTCATGTCAGCAGTCCTTCATCGTCATACTTTGTTGCTTTATTTTTTTATTGCTTCATTTCTTCACTTCTTCATTTTCTCATGCTCTCCCAAGCCCAACTACGAAGAAGAAGCCCAAAATACTACCCAAGCGGCTATGCCTCCGGTAGCGGTCCAAACTACCGTGGCGGAGGTGCGTCCGTTTGCGCTGATTTTGCTCTCCAACGGGCGTATCATGGCCAATGCACAAAGTAAACTGAGTTTTCGAGCGGCAGGAGTCATCGAGAAAATATTGGTGCGCAATGGCGAGGCTGTACGAGCCGGCCAACTCATGGCACAACTCCAAAACCGTGAGCAGCAGTTGGCAATCCAGCAAGCCACCCTCCAAATAGCCGAGGCACAGGTAGAAATCAACGACCTGCTCATCTCACAAGGCGGGCGCAAAGCCGACAGCACCTCTGTAAAGCCCGAAGTATGGACCTACATCAAACTCCGTAGTGGCTATGAGCGGGCGTTGCTCAACCTCCAAAAAGCCCGCAACGACCTCGAAAACACCTACTTACGCGCACCCTACGCAGGTACAGTAGCCAACCTCAAACTCAAGCCCTACAACAGCACCACCCCCAGCGAGGTATTTTGTGTACTACTGAGCAAAGCCTCCGTCATGGTAGAGTTTCCGGTGCTTGAAACCGAACTGGCCATGGTGCAGGTAGGTCAAGTAGCCGGCCTTACTCCCATAGCCTACCCCGACAAACGCTACCAAGCGCGTGTGGTCGAAATCAACCCCTTGGTGAGTGAGCAAGGGTTGGTACAGGTCAAAGCCCAAATCCTCAACCCTGACGCTACCCTCTACGAAGGTATGAATGCCCGAGTAAGGGTCGAAAAAAACTTAGCGCGGCAGTTGGTGCTGCCCAAAGAAGCCATCGTAGAGCGCAGCGGGCGCAAGGTGGTCTTTAGCTATGCCCCCCAAAACGACACCCTCGGCTTGGCCAAATGGAACTACGTAACCATAGCCTACGAAAACGACCGCCAAGTAGCTATCGGCGAGGGTATCAAGGCGGGCGATAGGGTCATCGTAGAAGGAAATCTCAACCTCGGCCATGATGCCAAAGTGAAAATAATAAAAGAATGAAGCCATGTTGCTTGACCAAACCATACACCTCATCAATCTCCCAAACGCCAAGCAGGTGTCAGGGTTTCTGGCCGCTCTCCAAGCCTCTGTGCAGGTCTTTCAATCTGTGGAGGTAGATGGCCTGCTCAACAACCCTACTCACCCCCCAGCCAAATTTACTTTTGTGCATATCGCCTCCCCAGACGAGGGCTATTGGGCGCGCTCTTTAGCCAAACATTTGACTACCAAAATGGTTTTGACTGTACAGGCCGATAAGGTTTTGGAGATATATGAGCAAAATATATTGCTTCAAGGCATCATAGACCAGCAAGCCGGACTCGACGAGTACCTAAAATGCCTCTGGCAACTCCAAGAGGGGTATTTTTATATGAGCGATAGCCTGCTGCAAAAGCTCCACCGACCAAGCCCTGCCTTCGACGATGTAACGCACATTTTTGAACTCTTGAGTTCTCGAGAGCGCGAGGTGGTATCTCTTTTGGCCGAAGGCCTCACCAACCAAGAAATATCGGACCAACTGTGCATAAGTGCCGAAACTGTCAAGAATCACAAAATCAATATCATGCAAAAACTCAATCTCACCAACAACAACCAACTCCTACTCAAAGTAGGTGAAATCAGGCAAATCTGGCGTATTCAAATGCATAAAATAGTAAAATAGGGGATATGAAAAACTTTATGAGGGTTAATTCAAAGGTTTTTGTTATTTTATTGTTTTCACTTGGTTTGGTTGGTTGTAGCCAAAGTGAGTCAAATCGTAATAATACATCGGTATTGGGAGATTATGCTGACAAGGCCGTCAGAATTGCTACACCACCCAATGTAAAAAACGCTTTCTTACACAATCAAATCTATATTGAAAACTCTGTAAAAGTGATTTATACCATACTAATTAGTTGATTTACTTGTTCTTGTGTTAAATTTTGTTGTTT
>JBKBKL010000122.1:0-13236 GCA_046294665.1 Runella sp. | reverse complement strand
CGGGGGGGTGAGTGGTCGTAAGGCCCACTACTTTCATGCCTGCATTGAGGCCCGCTTGCACCCCCGACCGCGAATCTTCAAAAACCAAGCATCGTTCGGGGGGAACTCCAACGTTTTGGGCACTTTTGAGATAGACATCGGGATAAGGCTTATGACGGCTCACATCTTGCTCCGACAGCAGCGACTCCATTTGCTCACGTAGTGGTATTTTCGACAAAATACACTCCAAGTTCTCTACCGGTGCCGAAGTAGCAATCCCTGTTTTGACCCCATTTTTTTTCAAATCTTTGACAAAATCCAACAGCCCTTCGATAGGCTCGGCAATGGGGGCATAGATTTCTCTAAACATGGCTTCCTTTTCATACTGAAGACGATAGATTTCCTCTTGGCTCATTTTTCGTTTGAAAAAATATTCCAGAATATAGGAATTATGCTTCCCAAACATGTGCTGGTGCATTTCATCATCGGAGGCGTTGATGTTGTATTTTTTTAAGAACAAATGCCAAGCTACCAAATGGTGGGGGTTGGTATGGGCAATGACCCCGTCCATGTCGAAAATTACAGCTAAATCGGCCATTGAGTTTAATGTATCAATCTTGTGGAAAATCCATCGCCTTCGATAGAGGACTTGAGTTTAATTATATTTGTTTAGAAAATTTGAAACGATGCAAAATTATAGAAAGACAAGTAATATGCCCTACGACTGTGAAAGTGGAAATAAAGAAATGCATTTATCAAAAGATCATGTTCATTTGTTTGTTTTTTTTACCGCATTTAGCAATGAGAAAGTTGGTTCAGTGCTTGAAAGGAAAAAGTTCATACAAGTTATACTTAAACCTCATAGGTTTGCGAAAAATTAACAATGTAACCCATTGATAATCAAACGAAACATATCAGGTTTTTTCGCAAATCAATTTTGAACGAGTATATTAACTGAAATGAAACTGAAAAAAAAATGGTTTATGGAAACCCCTATCACTAAATCACTTTCTCCAAAAGGGAAAGGGACATTAATTTGTCCAAATTTTCGCAATTCATTTTTTATTGAGTATAAAGATTTGTCGAAATTGTTTTAAGTACTTCATCTTAAGGGTAGGGGCTATTTTGTAGCTATATCTGTAAATATCAAAGATTACAAAGAAACAAAAAGAATGAGTATGAGCAGAAGTTTTCGGAAAATGCTTGTGAGCGGGGGGCTGCTGCTGCTGATGTTGAAAGTAGCTGCCCAAACGCAAGTCATCTCCCTCAAGTCCGAAAAAATCAATGCTTCTGCCAATGGTTTTTTTATTATCGAAGTGTTGGACGAACGTCCCACCACGACCAACATCGGCAAAATATGGAGCCGCCCGCAGCCTTTGACGGCAACTTTGAAAGGTGGTGCAGCTACTGCGATAGAAAAATTTTTAGAACGAAACTTTAACCCACCTCAAACTGATAGTCTCACCCCTATTGTTTTGATAATCAAAGAGTTGAATGTGGCAGAAACTCTCACCCCCGCCAACCGCGTCAGTGGTGAAATCAACATGAGTTTGGGTTTTGAAACCTACCGTGCCGGCAAACGCCTCTACCTCACCGGGGGTAAGGCCACCACTACCTACACTCGTGCGGGGATTGCTCCCGAAGACATGATCGAAAAACTACTCCGCCGACTGCTCGAAAACGAACTACGAGGCTTCGGTCGGTGGTTTGCCCAATATGCCCCTACTTCCGACTTGCTGGCCAGAGAAGTCAAAGTAGTTTTTGAAGAAATATCGGCTTTGCCAGAGAGCGATACCGTCTATTATCGAAGCGATAGACCGCTCACGTGGAAAGATTTCATGGGCGCACCGAGTGTATTGAGCCGCTGGGCTGCACAAGTTTTTACGAGTTTTGGCTTCGAGGCGCGCTCCAGTGTCAAAGACCGCACCCTTTTTCTTTATGTACGTCCCAAAGTTTGGATAGACAAAACCATCTCTTGGGTACGCCCCGAATCCAAAAATGACTACGTACTCGACCACGAACAACTCCACTTTGACATCACGCGAGTAATAGCCGAACGCTTCAAACACAAACTCCAGTCCATGACGCTCTCGGTCGAAGATTTCAGCAGTGAGCTTCAATATCAATACATTGAGTTTTACAGGCTTCACGGTCGCCTCCAGCAGCAGTACGATGACCAAACCCAGCATGGCCTCAACCGCTCTCAACAAGCCCAATGGTCTAAAAAAATTCGCGACGAACTCCGTAGCTATGGCATCACGCCACCTCGTCCCTGATTTTTTTGACAAAAGGCAAGGTAATTTCTTCTTTTTGAGGGCTTTGGTTTTTATCTTGATTTTCAACTTTATTCTTTTTAACAAGATGAAGCCCATATTTTACCTTTGTTGTTTTTCAAAATGTTGAAGAAATGATAACCGAATTGGAAAGCACCCTTTGAAAATAGGATACTATGACAAAACAATTTTACCTTAGTTTTACAAAAAAAGTAGTACTCTATGGCCTATTTTGGGGGAGTACACCTGTCGTAGCACAGCAATTAAAACCCATCCAAGATACCCTTCAACTCGAAGAAGTCGTCATTTCGGCCAGCCGTTTTGAGCAACAAAAGCGTAGTTTACCCTTTCAAATAGAACAAGTTTCGGCACAGCAAATCGCCTTTCGCAATAGCCAAACTACCGCCGATATGCTCACCCAAACAGGGCAGGTGTTTGTCCAAAAAAGCCAAGCAGGTGGTGGTAGTCCTGTGCTTCGAGGTTTTGAAGCCAACCGAATTTTGTTGGTGGTGGACGGTGTACGTATGAACAATGCTATCTTTCGAGGGGGGCATCTTCAGAATGTACTTCGTATAGACCAATCTTTGCTGGAGCGCGCCGAAATATTGATGGGGCCGTCGTCGGTGGTGTATGGCTCTGATGCCTTAGGAGGAGTGATTCATTTCAGGACACTTACCCCAAAAATGAACAGCGGCCTCAAAGGCAATGCCTACCTGCGCCACTCGACCGCCAACAACGAAAAAACAGGCCATGTCAATCTTCAGTTTGGAGCCAGCAAGTGGGCATTCCTCACAGGCTTCACTTTTTCTGATTTTGGCGATGTACGTCAAGGGAGTAATCGCTTAGAAAAATACCCCAACTTTGGCAAATTGATGTTTTACCCCATTCGCCAAAACAACCAAGACGTAGCCGTACCCAACCCTGACCCTAATCTGCAAGTAGGTTCGGCCTACCAACAATGGGATTTTTATAACAAACTGATTTTTAAGCCTTCCAGCTTCGTACAGCATACGCTCAATGTGCAGTACTCCAATACTGGCGATGTACCCCGCTACGACCGCCTCAGTGAAGTAGCCAACAACCGCCCACGATTTGCCGAGTGGTATTATGGCCCTGAAAAACGCTTTTTGGCTTCTTACCAGTTGGAAACTACCCACAAAAATCTACTTCACGACCGCGCCCAGTTGATAGTAGCGTACCAAGACGTAGAAGAAAGTAGGCACTCACGACGGTTTGGCAACAACAGCCGCCGTAATCAACTCGAACACGTCAAAATATACAGCCTCAACTATGATGCCCTCAAAAAAATAAGCCGACACGAGTGGAAATATGGCCTCGAAGGTACTTACAACGAGGTGCGCTCGAGGGCGTTTTTTACCAACGTAGCCACCAATGCCACCACCAATGCCGACACCCGCTACCCTGACGGCGGGAGTCAGATGCACTCATTGGCCATGTATTTGACCGACCAAATCTCATGGAAAGAAAAATGGTTTTTGCACGGAGGGCTTCGCTACAATCTCATTGGCCTTTCGGCCAAATTTATCAACAAGGACTTTTTTCCGTTTCCTTTTAGCGATATAAGCCAGACCCCCAACGCCCTTTCCGGCAATGTAGGCTTGGTCTATTCGCCATCGGTCAAAACCAAAATCAATGCGCTGATGAGTACAGGTTTCAAAGCCCCCAACGTGGACGACCTGGCCAAAGTATTCGATTCTTCTCCCGGCAACTTGATTGTGCCCAACCCCGGCCTACGACCAGAATATACCTACAACTACGAACTGGGGATTTCGCAAGCCGTAGGCAGTGTGTTGCGAGTCGAAGCCGTGGGGCATTATACCCAATTCCGAAATGTGATTGTTACAGAGCCGTTTACCTTCAATGGCCAAACTCAACTCATGTACAACGGCCTGATGAGTCGTATTACCGCCAATCAAAACAAACGTAGAGCCTATATGCAGGGCTTCAATCTCAATCTGTTTGTCAAACTAACCAAACAGCTACAACTAACCAGCATGATTAGCCGTGTGATAGGACGAATCATAGAAGAAAATGGAGGTACGTCGCCACTCGATCATATTCCGCCTACCTATGGCCGTACCGCGCTGCTGTATCAAGCTAAAAAGTTTCAAATAGAAGCCTTTTCGTTGTACAATGGCTGGAAATACTTGAGCGATTATAAACTCGACGGTGAGGACAATCAGCAATACGCCACCCCCGACGGTATGCCTGCATGGCACACCTTCAACCTCCGTGGGTCGGTAGATATTCTCAAAAATCTGACGCTACAAGCAGCTTGTGAGAATATAGCCGATCGAAATTACCGCCATTTTGCCAGTGGAATCAGTGCGCCCGGCAGGAATTTTGTACTTACGCTTCGCGGCAAATTCTAAAAAAAATACGAAATAACTTTCTTATTTAGAGGCTTTTGCTGCCTCTACGGCATGGCGCACGCTCCCATGAATTTCGAGTAAACGCTGGGCTTCTTGGGGCGTAAGATGGGGAAGTTCTTCGCGTACCATGCGTATCGCGCGCTGTACCAATTTTTCATTAGTCATTTGCATATCTACCATTTTGTTGCCTTTGACGCGCCCCAGTTGAATCATCACCGAAGTAGAAATCATGTTCAAGACAAGTTTTTGGGCAGTACCGGCTTTCATACGGGTACTTCCTGTTACAAACTCCGGCCCTACTACTACTACTATGGGGTATTCGGCGGCAGCGGCTACTGCCGAGCCTTCGTTGCATACGATACAGCCCGTCAGTACGCCCGCTTCTCTTGCTTTTTTCAAGCCCCCAATCACGTAGGGCGTTCGGCCTGATGCAGCTATACCGATCAGAGAGTCGAGGGGTTCGATGTTGTATTCTTGTAAGTCAATCCAAGCCTGATGGGGGTCATCTTCGGCATTTTCTACGGCTTTTCTGATGGCTTGATCGCCGCCGGCCATGAGGCCGATGACCAAATCGAACGGCACACCATACGTAGGGGGGCACTCGGAGGCATCTACCACGCCCAGCCGACCACTCGTACCAGCACCGATATAAAAAAGCCGCCCGCCTTGTTTCATTCGGGCTACTATTTGAGCTACCAATGCCTCGATTTGGGGGATCGCTTTCTCCACAGCATGAGGTACGGTTTTGTCTTCGTTGTTGATGTGGGTGAGCAGTTCATGGATACTCATCTGCTCCAGATGGTCGTAGCGGGAAGTGGATTCAGTAGTAGAAATTATCATATTTTGTAACTATTTAGCCGCCATACAAAGAGTGCTATCTGTGTTTTCATCAATTCACTTTTTGGGTTTGTACGGAGAGCTTCGATTTTGTACTCTTTAACTTTTCAAGTACAAAAGTATCAAAAAAGCCGATTAATCTCACTGAACTCACTATGCCACGCATACCCATGACAGTTGTAGGTAGATGTGGGACATGCCAGTGAGGTAACACCACTTACAGAGTTAAAGTCAGCATCCCCTGCATTGATTTCACATATTGACAATGGTTGTGAAACGAAAGTACTAACTTTTGTATTATTTGGGGTTGTTACATCGGGACCATTTGACTGAAAGAAGCCGCTTGTACAAGTTGAGCCACCATTTCCGCAGTTTTGGGCCTTCAAAAATGAGGATTTGGTATAAAATATGGCTAACAAATAGGTAAATATTAGATATTTCATGCTCAATAAACTTATTGAAAGGTTATTTGCAAGTAGATGTTTTCCTAAATTCAGGAGTACTCCATATCAAAAACTGGCAAGCCTTATCAGGTGCCCATAAAAGGGTCATAAATGCTTTACTTTCTTCATCGGTAGGAAGGGGGCTGGGAATAAATCGTCTTGTTCCATCACAAAAACGATATTGTAAATCGCCAGCATTTGAGAACGAGTAATACCAAAAAACTCGCTGACTTTGATAAATAGTTGAGAAATAAGCTTGCGATATATTTGGTTTTTGTGAATAAAGTTCAATTTCTTTTTTCAACCATTCGAGGTCTTCGATAGGGTTTTTTACGCCACAAGGCCCTTCTTTTTCGGGGTCTTCTTTTTTACAAGCCCCCAAACATAAAACCAGCCATACAAAGAGTGCTATCTGTGTTTTCATCAATTCACTTTTTGGGTTTGTACGGAGAACATTGATTTTTATGAACTATCTGTATGATTGTTACGAATGTACCGATTTAAACCAAAATAATTCAACTTGTACGAATTACAACGCAAAGTTTTCCAATGAAAATTGAATTGAATATAAATGTGTGATTATCAGTATTTTTTATTTTTTCAATTCAGCCAAAATCGTAATGCCACCAACGGTTTTTTCCTCTAAAGCGACTTTCACCTCGGCATCGAGGGGTAAAAAAACATCTACCCTTGAGCCAAACTTGATAAAACCCATTTCAGAGCCTTGGGTTACTTGTTGCCCTTCTTTGACATACCATACAATGCGCTTGGCCAATGCCCCAGCTATTTGCCGAAACAACACTTCAACCCCATTAGGGGCTTGTATGACCGTAGTAGTACGCTCGTTTTCGGTACTTGATTTGGGGTGCCATGCCACCAGATACTTGCCGGGGTGATATTTGAAATATTTGACTACACCGGCGATCGGATTCCAATTAATATGGACATTGATAGGCGACATAAAAATCGAAATCTGCCGCCGTGGCCCTTTGAAATACTCTGTTTCTACGACTTCTTCGATCACTACCACTTTGCCATCGCATGGGGCGATGACTTTATCAGCGTCTATCGTAAAATGGCGTGAAGGCTTACGGAAGAATTGGACAATGATAAAAAATAAAACCAATGAAACAGCGAGCCAGCCCGTGATGACCCAATCAGGCAAATCGCCTATATATCTGGCCGCAAGATTGGTAATTACGACCATAAAAGCTGCCAAGGCTATACTTACAAATCCTTCTTTGTGAATCGTCATGTGTATTTATTTTTAATGTTGGGAGAAGTTGTTGAAAAAAAAACAGGGAAAAAGCAACCTGCCTTTTCCCTGCAAAAATAGCAATCTTATCGCTTCATTTTATGCCTTTAGCTAATTTACGCTCAAGCATATCAATACCCACCACGGAACTTATACGTACTGGCTACTTTGTCAATAGCCACGATATACGCTGCCAAGCGCATATTGACGCGGTATTTTTGGGAGGTGGCATATACGTTGTCGAAAGCATCTTTGAGGATACGGTCAGAGCGGCGGTTGATGCGCTCTACGTTCCATTTGTAGCCGATGCGGTTTTGTACCCACTCAAAATACGACACCGTTACGCCCCCGGCATTGGCCAAAATATCGGGTACTACCATGATGCCTTTGTCGTTGATGATACTGTCAGCATTGGCTGAAGTAGGGCCATTGGCTCCTTCTACGATCATCTTGGCTTGGATATTGGCGGCATTTTCTTGTGTAATTACATCTTCTTTGGCAGCAGGAACCAATACATCTACGGGCAGTGTGAGAAGTTCTTCATTGGAGATTTGATCAGCTTCTTTGAAGCCTTCCAGCGTGCCGTTGTTGGCCTCGCGGTACTTCATAGCAGCCTCTATGTCAATGCCACGGTCGTTGTAGTATCCTCCCGAAATATCGCTGATGGCTTGTACAGATACGCCTCTTTCTTGGAGCAATACGGCGGCATACATACCCACATTACCAAAGCCCTGTACAGCGGCAGTAGCACGGTAGGGGTTTAATCTCATTTTTTCCATGGCAGCCAGTGCCGTGACGGTTACGCCTCGTCCGGTGGCTTCGGTACGCCCAAGCGAGCCTCCGAGTACGAGCGGCTTACCTGTTACGACCGCATGAACCGTCATACCTACCGACTTCGAGTATTCGTCCATGAGCCAAGCCATTTCGCGGGGGCTGGTGCCCATGTCAGGGGCCGGAATGTCTTTGTCGGGGCCGAAGATGTCGAGCATGGCAGTCGTATAGGCACGCATGAGGCGTTCTTTTTCGCCGTTCGACATCTCGCGGGGGTTGCAGGCTACACCGCCTTTGCCTCCTCCGTAAGGAATATCTACGACGGCGCATTTCCAAGTCATCCATGCGGCCAAGGCACGTACTTCATCAATATTTACGCCGGGGTCGAAGCGGATTCCCCCTTTGGCGGGTCCCAAAATCGTAGAGTGAATGACACGGTAGCCTTCAAATACTTTGATTTGGCCGTTGTCCATCGTTACGGGCAGCCCTACGATGACTTGTTTGCGAGGAACTTTGAGAATATGATACATTTCGTCGCTGATGCCGAGCAATTCGGCAGCTTTATCAAAGCGCGACATCATAGACTCCAATGGGTTCTCTTTGTCTTTTATCGGAGCGGGTTCAATGTAACTCATCGTTTGAAGAAATAAATTACTGATGTGTTTGGAATAAGTTGATGATTAAAAAAATGTAGATTTTTAACGCTTTTTAGAACGAAAATCCATGCCCCAAACTTACAACGATTACTACAAAAAAGCTAAAAAGATATTTTTTCTTGTTTTTGTACAATTATAAAGAAACAAACATTCAAGCATTATTTTATTACAAACAAAAAATGCTGTAATGCAAAGCCCTCAAACTCCCAAATAAAACATGGTTTTTAGATGAAATTTCAGAAACAGCGAAAAATGATTTTTTTTCATTTGAGTACGTTCAATCATTTGATAAAATCGAATAAAACGTATTTTTGCAGCTTCAAAGACATTCGCACCCTTCTTTTTTACTCCAAACATCTTGTTTTTATGACAGTACAAGAAGAAAAAAAACGGTATTCGGAAGACGAACTGAAAGAGTTTGAGGCTATTATTCAGCAAAAACTCGATGTAGCTCGCAATGAGTTGGCTTATATTAAGGATACCTTAAGCCGTAAAAATGACAGTGGTACTGATGTAACAGGTGCTGCTACCAAACTCATGGAAGATGTGGACACCAGCGAGCGTGAGCAAATGAGCCAGTCGGCGGCGCGGCTTCAGAAATTTATCACCCAGCTCGAAAACGCCCTCATTCGTATCAAAAATGGTACGTATGGTGTGTGTATTGACACAGGTAAACTGATTCCGAAAGAACGCCTACGGGCCGTACCTCATACCCAGCAAACTATCGAAGCAAAACTACGACGTTCTTAGTTTTTAGCTCATAAAACGAAGGCGACAAAGTTGATTTTCTTGCTCTCAATGCAAGAATACAGCTTTGTCGCCTTTTTTGTGGCTAATCGCCTTGTTTTTTACTGGCTCGATTGGCGTTTTTGATTTGGGCTTCAATCGTATCCCATTGCTCCTCTGATACCTCATTGAGGAAATTGAACTGCCCCGCAGCTAGTACCTCGCCGCCATCGAGGGTGATGACCTCGCCCGTCAAATAGGCCGAAAAATCTGACATCAGATACGCCGCCAAATTGGCCAATTCTTGGTGGTCGCCCACGCGCTTGAGCGGAATTCTGTTCTCGAAAGCAAATTTTTTGGCTAATTCTTCCGGAAACAGCCGCTCCCAAGCTCCTTTGGTAGGAAATGGCCCCGGCGCAATGGCGTTGAGTCGGATACCGTATTTACCCCACTCATAAGCCAGCGATTTGGTCATGGCCAATGCTCCTGCTTTGGCCATCGCCGACGGCACTACCCAGCCCGAACCCGTCCATGCATAAGTAGTCGAAATGTTCAGAATCGTTCCTTTAATACCTTGTGCAATCCAATATTTGCCGATAGCCAACGTGAAATAGTACGTACCACGAAGCACAATGTCCACTACGGTATCAATGGCTTTGTAAGAAAGCCGTTCGGTGGGGCTGATGAAATTGCCTGCCGAATTGTTTACTAAGCCATGTACCGCTCCAAACTTCTGGATAGCAGCTTCGATGACGGCTTCTATTTGGTCGGGTTGGCGCACGTCACATTCTATGGGAAGTACTTGTCCGCCTGTGGTTTCCGAAAGTTCTTTGGCGGTAGCTTCCAACACTGCCAATCGGCGGCTACATATTACGACATTGGCACCGAGTTGGAGAAAATAGTTGGACATGGATTTGCCGAGGCCAGTGCCTCCGCCTGTTACGATGATTGTTTTGCCCGCCAAAGCGTCTTCGCGGAGCATGGGTTGTGTGTAGGTCATGGGTTGATGAGTGAATTTGAGTCTTGGGTGTTGCAGGGTTTAAATCTGAGTCTAATCTGTTTAATCCGTGTGCTAATTTTTGAGTCTTGTTACATTGTTAGTATCCTTTGAAAACAGCTTCTCGTTTTTGCATTTTGGCTTGGAAGGCTTCCATGAGGTCGTCGGAAAAGAGAAAGGCGGCATTCCAAGTGGCCATGTAATCGAGGCCATCGGCTACGCTATGGTCGCGGCTGTGGTTGAGGATAGCCTTCGTACCACGAATCGAAAGTGGCGACTTGGAGGCAATTTGCGCAGCGATTTGCCTGACTTCTTTGTAAAGTGAATCTATATCTGCCAAACTACGATTGACCAGACCGATGCGTTCAGCTTCGAGGCCGCTTACATTTCGACCGGTAAACGCCATTTCGCGGGCGATGCCTTGGGGTATGATTTTGGGCAAACGCTGGAGCGTACCCAAATCAGCTACCATGCCCATGTCTATTTCTTTGACCGTGAAATAGGCATCTTGGGTACAATAGCGCATGTCGCAAGCTGTCGCTATGTCCACTCCACCGCCGATACAGCCTCCATGAATAGCCGCCAGTACGGGCTTGCTGCATTGCTCGATGGCGTTGATGGGAGCTTGCAATTCCAAAATACGCTTACGAAGTTGCTCACGCTTCCGCCCTTCGCAGCGGTGGGCAAACTGCGAAATATTCATCAACAACTCCAGGTCAATTCCCGCGCAAAAATGTTTTCCCTCGCCCCGAAGTATGATGACACGTACCGAATCGTCTTCGTCCAATGCCTCAAAAATCGTTTTCATTTCGTCCCATGCTTGTTGATTGAGGGCATTGGCCCGTTCGGGACGATTGAAAACTACTTCGGCAACATAGTTTTCTATGGAGAGTTGAAAAGTTTGGTAAGTCATCATCGAAAAATTTAGTATGCTTGCATAACGTTACAAACTTAGAGAAGTTATTTTTGTTTTGAAAAGTTTTGTCATAAAATTGCTGATAGCTTTTGGCACTCCATGACGATAAATGACGACAACTGACTCTCTGATTACCCTCTACTATGCACATCGAAACCCTCTGCCTCCGAGCCACCCATGCCCAAGATGCCAATGCTGCTGCCGTAGCTCCTCCGCTTTATCTTTCGACCACTTTTGAACGCGAACCCGACAACTCGCTTCCCTACGGATACCTTTACAGTCGTGCAGCGAATCCCACCCGCGACTTGCTCGAAAAGGCTTATTGTCAATTAGAAGGAGGGGAGGTGGCTATGGCATTTGCTTCTGGACAGGCGGCCACAGCTACATTATTTCAATGCCTTACGCCCAATGATCATGTCCTCATTCCCGACGATGCGTATTACGGTACACCCACCTATTTGATAGAAATCTTGGGGCAATGGGGGCTTAGCTTTAGCCGTGTAGATATGACCGATTTGTCTAAAATTGCAGCCGCTATTCAGCCCAATACCCGACTGATTTGGATAGAAACCCCTTCTAACCCTCTTCTCAAAATAACGGATATACAAGCGGTAGTAACTTTGGCACAAGCACGTGGTGTTTATGTAGCTTGCGACAATACTTGGGCTACACCGATTCTCCAACGTCCGCTGGACTTGGGCTGTGATGTAGTGATGCACTCGGCTACCAAGTACTTCGGTGGGCATAGCGATTTGTTGAGTGGGGCGTTGATTTTCAAAAGGCAAGATTCATGGGCCGAAAAAGCGCGTAAAATCCAAACTCTTGGTGGAGCAGTAACCTCGCCTTTCGACTGTTGGTTGATTCTGCGTGGCCTCAAAACGCTCCCTTTGCGTGTACGCCAGCAGTCTGAAAATGCCAATAAGATAGCCAACTTTCTGACTACATTGCCGCAAGTTGAGGCGGTTCATTATCCTTTTTTGTTTGCCCACCAAGGTTACGAAATAGCACAGCTTCAAATGAACATGGGGGGAGCCATGTTCTCTATCCAGATGAAAGAGGGCAAAGACGCTGCTTTGAAAGTCATTTCTCGAGTCAAACTATTTACTCGTGCTACCAGCCTTGGAGGGGTGGAGAGCCTCATCGAGCATCGGGCTACTGCCGAGGGGGTACATTCGACCTCGCCCCCGAATTTGATTCGATTTTCGATTGGCTTAGAACACCCTGACGATCTTATGGCTGATCTGCAGCAGGCTATTTCTTGAGAAATATATCGGTGGAAGTGCCTACAACCCGTTTGGAGCAGGTATAAACATTTTACAGATTACTTCTCAAAAATCGCTGCCAACCTTCTTGGATTTAACAAAGCAGCCTCATTGGAAGGAGCGTCTTTGGCAATAGTTGCTTGGTCAAACTGAAATTTATTGACCCCTACCATGATACGCTCGTTGGATTGTAAAGCAGCAAGTCGTTTTTGAAAAGTATTTTCTATTTGTTCTTGAATGAAATTTTGCTCGAAGGCAGCCATTACCCCCCCTTTACTTTCCACTTCCAAAAACAATCCCCAAGCCTTTTCGACAAGTTGGGCTGTTAGGTTTTCGATGTAATAACTTCCGGCGGCGGGGTCGGAGGTTTTGCCTAAGTAGCTTTCTTCTTTGAGCAATAATGAAATATTGCGAGCGATACGCTCCGAAAAATCATCGGGAGTTTGAAAGACAAAATCATAAGCATGGACTGAAAGCAAATCGCCCCCCCCAACAACGGCACTCATGGCCTCGGTAGTAGCACGTAGCATATTGGTATTGGGTGTGAGTGCTGCATCATAAAAAGTCGAAGTAAAAGCATGAATAGGGGTATAGGGTACTTCTTGAGTCCATTGGTTGGCAATACGTCGCCATAAAAAACGCAAAGCACGGAGTTTGGCAATTTCCATGAAATAATTTGTACCTATACTCACCGAAAAGTACATTTTGGGTAATATTTCTTCGACTTT
>JBKBKL010000121.1:0-13255 GCA_046294665.1 Runella sp. | reverse complement strand
GCCCGCTGCTCCTACCATCAATGCCGACCGATCGCCCAGTATATGTGAGAACGAAATCATCACGCTTACCTCATCGCCACAAACAGCTTATGTCTGGAGCAATGGACTCAATACTCGAAGTATAACAGTGAACTTACCGGGGCGTTATTCGGTACGTGCAGTTGATGCCAATCAGTGCCAATCATTACCTTCTAATGTCATTTCGGTAACGGTCAATCCGATTCCTGCCAAGCCCGTGATCACCGCACTCGGGCCGACTACCTTTTGCCAAGGGGGGAGAGTTGCCCTGACGACCAACTATGATAGCGGCCTGACGTGGAGTAGTTTTCAGACTTCGCAAACGATCAATGTTACGACAGGTGGTGAGTACCGCGTCCGATACCGCGACAACAACGGCTGTGAGTCTGTTTCAGATGCTTTTAGGGTAACAGTCAATCCCTTGCCTCCACCGCCTACCGTAGTCAATGAACGGCCTACTACTTTTTGTATGTTTGACAATACTGTTTTGTCCATTACCTCACCGGGAGAGGTTTTTGAATGGAGTAATGGCCTTAGGGGGAGAAGTATTCGGATATTTTCGGCGGGTGAGGTATCGGCCACTGTTTTTGAACCCTCCACTGGCTGTACATCACTACCTTCTACCCCCATTAGAATTACGGTCAATCCTCTTCCCGAAAAACCTACGATTGAAGTACAAGGCGGAAGGGTCATCTGTGCTGATCAAAGTGTAACACTCTCGGCACCCAATGCCAGTTTCTACGAATGGTCTAACCAGTCAAGTACCCAAAATATTTCGGTCAATCGTACAGGTAACTACACCGTTGTAGTACGCAATCAGTTCGGCTGTGCTTCGCCTACTTCCGACCCTGTTTTTATTCAAGTCAATCCATTGCCTCCAGCCCCTGTGATCATCGCCGAAGGTCGTACTACTTTTTGTGAAGGCGAACAAGTAGGGCTACGGGTCGAAAATATCAATCAAGTGATTTGGAATACAGGTGAAACGGCTTCTCGCATCATAGCTCGTCAATCGGGCAACTATGCGGCTCGTGTACGTGATGCGATTGGTTGTACATCGCCCTTTTCGCCTGCCGTGAGGGTAGATGCCAGAACGCTCCCTGCCACGCCTGTTATTGAAAAAGTAGGGGTATTTACACTCAAAATCAAAAACCCTACACAAGGCGCGGTTTATAGTTGGAAAGTCAATCAACAAACTATACCCGAAATCAAAAGTACCATCAAAGCGAATCAATCAGGGGTGTATGTCGTTACGGCCTCTGTACAGCATAGCCCCACGCTTACTTGCACCTCCAAAGTATCGCTGCCCTTTGATTTTATGCAGGAAATAGGCACCAATGGGCTGGGTGTTTTTCCTAATCCTTCAAGCAATGGTAAAATCACCATCGAAACCCTCGAAAATCTTACCAATGCCACTGTCATCGTGTATGATTTCAATGGCAAGTTTTTGTATAGTCAAACGTTTCCAAGCCTCGATGAGCAGAAACAAATTGACTTAGGCTTTTTACCAGTGGGTATGTATTATTTGCAAGTAATCAACAACGTTTTCAGACAAGGCCAAAAGGTCATCATCAATGCCCCATGAGAGTATTTGGTTTAATTGGTTTTCCGCTCAAACACTCGTTTTCAAAGAAATATTTCACCGAAAAATTTGAACGTGAAAATATCAAAAACTGTCGTTATGAACTCTTTGAACTGCCCGAATATCAAGCATTTCGGTCGCTACTCGAAGCCCAGCCCGATTTGGTAGGACTCAACGTTACGATACCGCACAAGCAAAACGTCATGCCTTTTTTGGACGAATTGGACGCAGCCTCTGCCGCCCGAATCGGGGCTGTCAATACCATCAAAATACTCCCCGATGGCCGTTTGAAGGGCTACAACACGGACTATTATGGCTTTAAGACCTCTCTCGAAAACTGGCTCAACTCATTGGGGATTGAGGCACACGCTTTGAGGGCGTTGGTATTGGGCAATGGCGGTGCTGCCAAAGCAGTAAAAACAGCATTGGAAGACTTAGGGATTGACTTTCAGACGGTATCGCGCCAAGCCAATCATGGCGTACTTTCTTATGCTGATATTGATGCAATTATTTTGACATACTATCACCTCATCATCAATACCTCGCCCGTAGGCACGTACCCTGATGTAGAGACTGCTCCCGATCTCCCGTATTCGTTGCTCACTTCTGCCCATTTGCTCTACGATTTGGTCTATAATCCTGCCGAAACCGCTTTCTTGCGTAAGGGAGCAGCACAGGGAGCCGCTACCCACAATGGTCTGGCCATGCTACACTTGCAAGCCGAAAAAGCGTGGGAAATTTGGAATGACTAAGGGGTGTTGAGTGCCTCCCATAAAATCTCAATCGGGTGGTAGGCTTTGCGGCCTGTGCCGTCGTGGATTTGATGTCGGCAGCTTGTTCCGGGGGCAGCGATGAGGACTTCTTCGGACTGCTGACGAATGGTCGGGAAAAGAACCAACTCACCCACTTGCATCGAAAGTTCATAATGCTCCTTTTCGTAGCCAAAACTCCCCGCCATACCACAACAGCCGCTCGGTATGAGTTGTACCGTAGTATTTGGTATCAGCGATAGCATCTTTTTGGTAGGTGTGAGCGAAGCCAATGCCTTTTGATGGCAGTGGCCGTGGAGTTTGATGAGCCTTGGCGGTGCTGTTTGGCGGTCTTGAGTCTTGAGTCCTGACTCTTGAGTAGGGTCGTTATTCTTTTGCCTTCTGCCTTCTGCCACTACATTTGCCGGTATGCGCTTGGCATCTATCTCACGGGCAATGAACTCATCAATCATCAGGGCGTTGGAGGCTATTTTTTGAGCAGATTCTTTTAGGTGGGTAGGCACTAAATCAAGGTATTCATCACGAAATGTCAAAATAGCCGAAGGTTCAATACCTATGAGGGGAGTTTCTGAAGAAATATGGTCTTTGAGAAGTTCGACATTTCGTATCGCAATTTTTTGGGCTTCTCGTACCAACCCTTTCGAGAGGTATGTTCGGCCACTTTCGATATGCTTTGGGATTTCTACTCGATAGCCTAATTTTTCCAAAACCTCAATCGTTTTTTGGCCGATTTCTACATCATTATAATTGCTAAACTCATCACAGAAAAGATAAACCAGTCCCCTTGCCCCCGATGGGGGAATAGACTTTAAAGACAGCCCTATCGGGGGCAAGGGGACTTTTCTTTTTTCAAACCATTGTTTTAATGTTGTCTTGTGAAGTAGTGGCATGGTGCGGTCGGGGTGGAAACCTACAAGCCGATTGGCCACTCGTCGGACGGCCGATGTACCAAACAAAAAATTATACCCCCAAGGCGCAAGACTCGCCAACTGCATCTGTTTCGTAAAATTGGCTATCAATTTGGCTCGAAATGGGACTCCTTCTTTTTCATAATAATTCTGCAAAAACTCTGCTTTCATTTTGGCTATATCCACACTCGACGGACATTCGGATTTGCAGCCTTTGCAAGAAAGGCACAGGTCGAGGATTTCGTAGGTTTCTTTGTAGCCAACGGTTGGGTTGTTGTGAGTGGTAGAGGGCGTAAAAAACTGCCTCAACATATTGGCACGGGCGCGGGTGGTGTCGCGTTCGCGGCGGGTAGCCATATAGCTCGGACACATCGTACCGCCCGTAATATGCGTCTTGCGGCAGTCGCCCGAGCCACTGCATTTTTCGGCCAAGCGTAGGATACTTTCTTGTGAAGAGAAATCGAAAACCGTATCAATCGAAGGTTTGGGCTGGTCGGGCTGGTAGCGCAATGACTCGTTCATGGGAGGGGTATCTACAATCTTGCCACGATTGAAAATGCCTTTAGGGTCGAAGATTTGTTTTACTTCTTTGAAAAGTTGGTAAACTTCTTCGCCCATGACAAAAGGTATAAATTCCCCGCGCAGCCGCCCGTCGCCATGTTCGCCTGATAGCGAGCCGTTGTATTTTTTGACTAAGGCAGCCGTATCAGCCAGAATCTCCCTGAATTTATGTTTTCCTTCGGAAGTTTTGAGGTTGAGTAGGGGTTCTACGTGTAGCTCCCCTGCGCCTGCATGAGCATAGTACGACGCATGAACCTTATGTTTTTCTAATAATTCTTCCAAATCGGCTATGTAATGGGGCAAGTCTTCGACGGCTACGGCACAATCTTCGATCAGATTGACAGGCTGTGTATCGCCGGGGAGGTTGCGTATGAGTCCTAAGCCTGCTTTGCGTACGTCCCATGCTTTTTTGGCTTCATCTCCAAACAATAGTGGATAGGCGTACCCCAGATTTTTTGATTTGAGGTCGGCCACCAAAGCTGCCGCCATTTGCTCTACTTGGTCTTTGGTGTCCGCTCCAAACTCTACCATCAGCAATGCAGCGGGGTCATCTTCGATAAAAAAGCGATTGTGGCGATATTCGGGGTGGTCTTTTGTAAAATCCATGATGTATTTGTCCACCAACTCCGAAGCCAACGGGCGATGCTGCATAGCCACCCCATTGGCCACCAATGATTCTTGCAACGAGCGAGCATGAATACAAAGCAGCCCCAGTTCGCTGGGTGGGAGGGGCAGCAGGTTGAGTTTGGCTTCCGTAACAATACATAATGTGCCTTCAGAGCCAGCAATCAGAGGGGCAAGGTTCAGTTTACTCTCAGCCCACATGGGCGACAATGATGCCAAAAGGGCATCTAAGGCATAGCCCGTGTTGCGTCGTGTAACGCTTTTCTTCGGGAAATTTTGGCGAATTGCTGCTTGATTTTTTGGGTCAGAAAGTAAATCAAGGAGTCGTTTTTGAATTTTTTCGGAAAACGTTTTTTCTTCACTTATCAATCCCGATTCATCATTCTTCATGGAATGAAAAACAGCCTCACTACCGTCGCTCAACAAAACCTTTACTTCAAGCAAATGGTCGCGGGTAGTGCCCCAAATGATAGAGTGTAGTCCGCAAGAATTGTTGCCAATCATACCTCCAATCATGGCACGGTTGGCGGTCGAAGTTTCGGGGCCAAACATCAAGCCATAAGGTTTGAGCAAGACATTCAAGTCGTCGCGTATGACTCCCGGTTGTACTCTTACCCAGCGTTGTTCGGGGTTGATTTCTAGTACTTTATCGAAGTGTTTCGACATATCTACTACGATACCGCTGCCTACCACCTGCCCAGCCAACGACGTGCCTGCTGTACGCGGAATGAGCGTTTGGCCGTGAGTATCGGCAAAAGCAATTAGTTTTTTCAAATCCTCAACGCTTCGAGGCAATGCTACCGCTAGAGGCATTTCTTGATAGACCGAGGCATCGGTAGCATATAGTCGCCGAATGGCTTGGTGAAGGGTGGAGGTGTCGAAATAAAGTTCGCCTTCAAAAGTAGCAGCCAATAGGTCGAAGGGGAGGGGAGAAGTGGCAACAGACATAATATCAGAAAATTGAGTGCTACAAAAGTACTTTAAAAACGTAATTTTACGCACCTAAAAAAACAATATCATGCCTGCACAATACCTCGAAACAAGCCTCACACTTCACCCCGATTTTAACGAAATTCTGATGGCCGAGTTGGCCGAGATAGGCTACGAATCTTTCGTCGAAACCGACGAAGGGCTACTGGCGTATATCCAAAAAGAACACTTTGACGAAAGCCAAATCTTGGCTTTGATAGAACGTTACCAGCACCTTACGCCGATTGTCCACAGTTCGGTCTTATTAGAAAACAAAAACTGGAACGAAGAATGGGAGCGAAATTATCAGCCTATTGAGGTAGCCAATAAAATTAGAGTGCGTGCTTCGTACCATACGCCCAATCCCGATTTTGAATATGAGATGGTGATAGACCCCAAAATGTCTTTCGGTACGGGGCATCACGAAACAACAACCTTGGTCATGGAATTGCAATTGGGTCTTGGCCATGCCCAAAAGTCCGTGCTTGATGTGGGCAGCGGAACAGGGATTTTGGCTATTTTGGCAGAAAAACTCGGAGCGGTGCGCCTGACGGCTTTCGACATCGAAGAGTGGGCATATCTGAATGCCGTCGAAAATGCAGCCCTCAACGGCTGCCAACGTATCCACTTTTTTCAAGGAACTATCGCCGACTGCCCTCCCGATGAGTACGACATTGTATTGGCCAATATCAACCGCAATATTCTACTGCAAGAAATACCGATTTACAATACTTACTTGAAAACAGGCGGTACGCTTATTGTCAGTGGGTTTTATGAATTTGATGCCCCTGATATTATTCAAAAAGCAAAAGACGTAGGTTTGGAGAGCGTTGTTCAAAAATCACTCAACCAGTGGACAGCTATTGAGTTTTATAAAGTTTAACCGTATGACAATCAGTATTTTAGGGTGTGGTTGGTTGGGATTCCCACTTGCAAAGCAACTTGTACAGAAAGGGTATCGAATAAAAGGTAGCACTACCCGAACCGAAAAAATCGAGCAGCTTCGACAGCACAACATTGAACCTTTTTTGATACAACTCACGCCCAAACCTACTGGAGAAGGCTGGGAGGAATTTTTGAAAGCGGATATTTTGGTCATCAATATTCCTCCACGTTTGGAAAAAGTAGGGGCAAATTTTCATCTTGACCAGATGAGAGCTTTGAAAAAATGGCTCGACCAAATGCCTATTGAGCGAGTGATGTATGTGAGTTCGACTTCGGTCTATCCCGAACTCAGCAGAGTCGTTGTAGAGGAAGAGGTGCAAACCCCCGAACAATCGGCGACACCTGCTTTGGTAATGGCCGAGCAAATCGTCCAAACATTGGCTGATAGTTGGCTGGTGCTTCGGTGCGGAGGGTTGATGGGCTACGAAAGGATACCGGCTAAGTATGTATCGGGAAAGAAAAACCTCACCACAGGCGATATTCCGGTGAACTACATTCATCGTGATGATGCCATAGCGGTTATTGATGCTTTTCTTGACAAAAAACACCTCTGGAACGATACCTACAACGTGGTAGCACCCCTCCACCCCAGCCGCCGTGAAGTATATATCGCCTCTGCGCAGCCATTCGGCTTTGAAATACCCACCTTCCAAGAGGCAGATGCTCAACTTTTCAAAATCATTTCCTCTCAAAAACTTCAACAATCTCTCCATTTTACTTTTAAGTTTCCTGACCCTTTGGGCTTCCTTTATGGCTTATCGTCAGATTTGAATCCTTAAATTTTGTTTAATGTAGATTAGAATATTATTAAAATTTAAGTTTGTTTAACTAAAGTTAGACAAAAGTAAACATTGCCCGAAATTTGCATTTTTTTGTGATGACTATACGTTTAGTGTTACTCTTATTACTTTTTTTTGTAAAATGTAGAGATTAGAATAAGATTAGAAGGGATAAAATAGTCTAAAAACAACTTTAAGATATAGGGTAAGTCCCAAAATATTTTTGATTAAGATTTGGAAGTTTGTTTAAATGTTGTTTAACTTTGACTCAACAAAACTCAACAACTAAACACGCCAAACCATGACTGCCATAGAATTCAGCTATAACATCGCAAAGGTTTCAAAATCGCTCAAGCCCTTTGCCATGCGCCTAACCAAAGACAGCGATGATGCTAATGATTTGTTGCAGGATACTTTGTTGAAAGCATTCACCAATCGCGACAAATACTCCGACGGTACGAATCTAAAGGCTTGGTTGTACACCATTATGAAAAATACGTTTATCACCAACTACCAGCGGATGATGCGTAAAAATACTTTCATAGATACAACTGATAATCTACATTATATCAACTCTTTAGATAGTAGTACAGAAAACGAAGCTCATACTACATTTACTCTGAGCGATATTGATCGTGCCGTAGAAGGTTTGGAAGAAGCCTACCGTGTACCTTTTATGATGCACTATCGAGGCTTTAAATACCATGAGATAGCCGACAAACTTAGAATACCCATCGGTACTGTCAAGAATCGCATTCATATAGCGCGTAAAGAACTTAAAGAAAGATTGCAAGTCTATGCTTATGCTTTCTGACAGCCTTGAAAGCAATAACAATAAACAGCCGTGAAGCAATTCACAAAAAGAAAATAAAGAAACTACCCCAAGATAGTTTCTTCAAAATATAAAAAGAGGAAGGTTTGGAAAGGTTGACTGGTTTCTGGTCAACTTTTCTTGTTTTTAGACGATATTGACTTCAGTATGCAAGTGTATCCCAAACTTGTCTTGTACGGAGGCTTGAATTTTTTCGGCCAACTGCTTTATCTCAAGGCCACGCCCTCCGCCATAATTGACCAATACCAACGCTTGTCGAGTATGCACGCCTACGTTGCCAGTACGCTTGCCTTTCCAGCCACACTGCTCTATGAGCCATCCAGCAGGTACTTTGACCGTCGAAGCGCTGACCGGATAATGTGGAATGTCGGGATATTGCATCTGGAGTTGTTCAAATTGGGAACGTGGAATTTCGGGGTTTTTAAAAAAACTGCCAGCATTGCCTATTTCGGCTGGGTCGGGCAATTTGCTGCGACGTATTCTGACGACGGCTTCACTGATAGCTTCAATACTTAGTTTTTTGATGCCCATTTGATCAAGCGTTCGTTGAATATCGCCATAGCTTGTGTTGAATACAGGGACTTTATTGAGTTTGAAGCATACATTTGTAATAATGTATTTCCCTTTGGCTTCTTGCTTGAAAATACTATCGCGGTAGCCGAAACGACAAGTGGCATTGTCGAAGCGGTGTTGTTGTCCGGTCGCTATTTCAATAGCTTCCAGATGGTCGAAGGTGTCTTTGATTTCTACGCCGTAAGCACCGATGTTTTGCATGGGGGCTGCTCCGACAGTACCGGGTATGAGTGATAGGTTTTCGAGTCCGGCCCATTGGCGTTCGACACAGTACATCACAAACTCATGCCAGTTTTCGCCTGCTCCTACACGTACCCACACGTGTTGCTGGTCTTCTTTGAGGATTTCGATGCCTTTGATATTGATTTTGACTACCCATCCCCCAAAATCTTGGGTAAAGAGCAGATTGCTGCCTCCACCTAATATGAGCAATGGAAGGTTTTGAAAATCAGGTAGTTGATAAAGAGTTTGTATATCTTGCTCGTTGTCTATTTCTACAAAGTAACGAGCGGTAGCTTCGATGCCAAAGGTGTTGTAGGGTTTGAGCGATACGTAACTTTGAATGGTTAGCATGGTGTTGAGTAAAATCTCTTATGCAAGTAAGCCAAAAGAGGTGGTTTTTACAAGCGTTTTTCTAAACGAGCCATGTAAAAACCATCAGAACCATCACGAGCAGGTGAAGTGCGGTGTTCTTTCAAAAGCCGCCATTTTTGAGGGTTTTCTTTAATCAATCGCGCTACTTGTGCTTCACTTTCAGAAGGTAAAATACTACAAGTAGCATAGACCATTTGGCCGCCTGTTTTGAGCATTTCGGAGTAGCGGCTCAGTATGTCGTATTGAGTTTGGCGAATTTGGCTGACAAATTCAGGTTTAATTTTCCATTTGGCATCGGGATTGCGGCGTAGTACGCCAAGCCCAGAGCAGGGGACATCGAGTAGAAGGCGGTCGGCAGTAACGCGCAAACGCTTGATGGTTTTGGCTTCTATCAGGCGTGTTTCGATATTGCCGACACCATTGCGTCGGGCGCGTCGTTTGAGTTCGTCGAGTTTCCAGCCTTCTACATCCATGGCGATGATACGTCCTTGATTTTGCATCAATGCCGCCAAGTGCAAAGTTTTGCCGCCAGCCCCCGCACACGCATCTATCACCCGATGTTTGGGTTGTACTTCCAAAAAAGGAGCAATAAGCTGCGAACCAGCATCTTGCACTTCAAAAAGTCCTTTTTTGAAGGCATCAGTTTGAAAAACATTTTTCTTTTGAGGAAGTATCAAAGCATTAGGTGCTGCCTCGGAGAGCTGGGTTTCGATGTCTTGCTCTTGCAATACTTTTTGGAGTGTCAAAACATCTATCTTGAGGGTATTGGCTCGAAGCACAACAGGGGCTGGTTGATTGAGAGCAGTGAGTTCAGCCTCCCACGACTGGCCCAATTCGGCACTTCCTATTTCATCTAACCAATCGGGGATAGATTCTCTGATTTTTCGGATTTTTTGAGCCTCCTGATACGCTTGAAGAATGGCCGTTTTATCAATATTTACAAAATCTGGCCATAGAGGAAGTTGTTGGCCTTTGAGGATTTGCCAAGTTGCAAACAAGTCCCAAAAAGTAGGAGATTTCTTAAAAGACTTGGCCACAAAATCCAGCATACGCCACCAACGGACGATTTCGTAGGTATTTTCGGCTATAAAACCCCTGTCGCGTGCGCCCCAACGACGGTCGGATTTTAATACTTGTTCAATCACTTTATCGGCTTGGCGGCCTTGCTCGAAGATTTCTTGGAGGCTATACACCACTGCCTCTACTAATACTCTGTGATAACGCATATACTTTAATATAGACTCACAAAGTACGCTTATGCTTCACTAATGACCAAAGATATATGCTATTTAAGCAAAGTAATACATGATCCAAACCATAGAAGAAGTGAGTAAACCTGCATAGAAAATGTCAGATTGATAAAAAGGTAGCTCAGTTTCGTGCTGACGAATGAGCCTTACGAAAAGTAGTACCGTCGCTAAAACGGCAATGTAAGCGGCCAGTTGCGGCGACAGAACTTTTGCTACACAAAGCCCAATCAAAACGAGATGAACCAATAAAAAAGGCGTTAGAATTTGCCCTATCCCTCCAAACGAAATCGTCAGTTCGTCGGTGTCGGATTGGGGGCGGCCTCCTCTTTTATTCAACCAATGACTCAGTCCATAAATCAGCCCCGACCCCAATACAAAAATCATAAACACACGATAAAGGAAATTGAGTTTGTCGCCAAAAATACTTTGAATCCAAGCTACATTTACGAGTATTTCGGCATAGAGCCAGTCGCACGCCAGCCCGATAAAAGGAGAGGCCATCAACGCAATGACCGCTGCTTTTGGATTGGTTTTTTTCCATAGCACTCCCCAAAAAAACGCTACTACCAAGCCAGGTTTGATATAAGAAGTTTGATTGGCCAAAATCAAAAAGAAGTTGTCGGACGACGTAGGATCGTAGGTAGAATTGGCCAAAAAAATGGCAATGGCACACATGAGTACTACAAAAAACTGTCCAAATCGCACCGTCATTTTGTCGGAAGCGTGGGGATTGATGTATTTTTTGTAAACGTCAAAGGCCATCATGGTAGAGACGGAGTTCATCATTGAGTATATAGCCGAAAAAATAGCGCAGAGTAATCCCGCCAAAATTAATCCTACAAAACCATAACCTACCGGGACGACCGTTTTGAGCAAAGTCAAAAAGGTATCGTCGGGCTTTACGACTCCCTCACCGAGCCGTGCCTTAAACAAATAAAACGCTGCCGTACCCGCTGCTATCGAGAAAAAGGGTATGATGAGTTTTAAAAAGCCTGCCGCAATGCTACCCAACTTGGCATCTCGGTCAGACTGGGCTGCCAATACACGCTGTACTTGGTACTGGTTGGTAGTCCAATAAAACATATTTAAAATAGTCAGCCCCGTGAAAATGCCGAGCCACGGTAGCTTGGGGTGGTCGGTAGGTAGGTAGAGGTGCATTTTGTTGGCTTGGGCATGGTCGAGTTGGAGTAAGCCCGAAAGCCCCCCAATCTCGGGCTGCATATAAGTAAGTGTACCAATAAGCAGCACCGCTACAATCATAATGACCGTCAGGATATTATCGGCAATGACCACAGACTCCATACCTCCAAATACCGTAAACATGATCGTTACGAGTGCGATGACAAAAATGCCTTGCAAGTAGGTGATTTCAAAAGAACTACCATCAAACAATAGCCCCAACGTGCGGCTACCGATATAAAACCCTCCTACCAACTGAATCATGATAAACGTAATCATCAGTACGGTATAAACCAAGCGGGCGTTGGCATTGTAGCGTTTCTCTAAAAATTGCGAGAGCGTGAAAAAATTTCGTTTTCGATAAATCGGAATAAAAATATATGCAACGACCAAAATGGCTGGTATAGCCCATACTTCGTAGTGGCTTTGAGCAAAGCCAATCGAATAGCCTACGCCCATCATGCCGATAATCTGCTGGGCGTGGATATTAGTGCCAAAAATAGACCCCGCCACACTCCACCATCGCAGCGAACGGCTGGCCATGAAGTATTCTTCGGCATCTTTTTTCTTGAAACTCGACCACATACTGGCTGCCACAATAAACAATAACAGCAGTACGACTACGACCAAATCAACAGTGGATAGAGAATGTAGCATAAGGGTTTAGGAGGTTAGGTAGCAAAAACTACTTGTGAGGGTCAATATTCTTGACTCAAGGGGTGAATCATGAGTTCATCAATCACCACATGAGGAGGCTGGTTCATGATAAACATGATACTTTGTGCCATGTCTTGGGGTTTGAGCCAATCGGCATGGTGAGGGTCGCCTTGGGGGGCTGCATGAAACATCGTATCCACCAACCCCGAATATACCACCGATACTTTGATGCCATGCTTACGCACTTCTTTGCGTAAAGCAGCCGAAAAAGCATCTTGGGCAAATTTGGACGAGCAATACAAGGCACCTCCGTCAAAAACACGCTTGGCAACATCGGAGGCGATATTGATGATATGACCACGCCCTGCCGCTTTCATTGTGGGCAATACGGCTTTGCTAAACAAGAACGTCCCTTTGACATTGGTATCGTACAATTCAGACCATGCTTCGGCGGTGTAGCTTTCGGTGGGGCCAAAAATACCATAGCCGGCATTATTGATCATAAAATCAATACCTCCAAACGTTTGTACCATTTGAGCTACGGCTTCGTTGGCCAAGGCTTCATCGGCTACGCTTCCTACAAAAATCAAGCATTTGGCACCGGTAGCCTCTACTTCATTTTTTACTTCGTCAAGTTCTTTCTGACTGCGAGCTACAAGACCAAGATTGTGTCCTGATTTGGCCAATTCAATAGCCAAAGTTCTACCGATTCCTTTCGATGCACCTGTGAGTAAAATGGTTTTCATTGAGTTGTGTTTGTGTTGTTTTTAAAAATTTTGCGACTTACAGCCATTTTCTTTAACTATATTTCAATTCTCGGATAGCGCGAGCGTTCGGCTCGTGCTTGATATTGTGAGGCTTCCAGCCGATTGTTGTTTTAACTTTTTAGGCGGCTTGAAGCCTAAGCATAGTTGGCACGAGTCAGAGCCTCGCGCCATGAGATAGCGCGAGCGTTCGGCTCGTGCTTGATATTGTGAGGCTTCCAGCCGATTGTTGTTTTAACTTTTTAGACGGCTT
>JBKBKL010000120.1:0-13260 GCA_046294665.1 Runella sp. | reverse complement strand
TTGGGTTTATCTATCCATGGCAGGGTAGCCTATTCAAATTCTGTTTGAGTGAAGAGTTGCGCTTTGGTAGCAATGAGTTTTTGTTTGAAAGTAGAAAGTGCGCTCATAGTTTTGGATAATGAAGTTTTTTTTGAAAAGTAAAGATATAATCCTTTCACTAACAAAATTATCAGTTCACTAAAAAAATAACCCCTGACTATGTGATAGTCAGGGGTCGAGGGCAGTGAGAATCTTCTTAAATAGCAGGGTCTTCGGGGGTATTGGCGCGGTTGTTATCTCGCTCTATTAGCGGGTAAGGATACCAAGTGCGGTTGCGCTCTATTTGAGAGGCGGCATTGCCTGCTACGGGTGCTAGTCTTCCAAAACGACGACTATCTTCAAGTTTCATACCTGATAGATACAATTCTATGCAGCGTTGGCGATAGATTTCTGTCAAAATCCCTTCTGCTGTATTGGGGCCACTATAAGGGGGCAATCCTGCACCAATTCCCCAAGCATCGGTAGTCTTGGTGAGGACAGCATTTAGGGCCGTTGTAGCACCTGCCAAATCGTTGGTACGAGCGGCTGCTTCTGCCCTAATAAGTAGGATTTCACCCGGAAGATAAACGGGAATAGGAGCGGAGTTGGCTGTAAAAAAGCTGGCTCGTCCGAGGTTGATGCCACCTGCGGCTACACCTGCTGGATTGGTTAAATAGAAAGCTAAGCGGCGGTCATTGGCTGTGGGACGCAATCCTTCCGGCAATCCGAGAGTGGCATTGAGCGGTTCGGTAACATTTCGGTTGGAGAAAGTAGTAAAAAATATTGGATTCTGAGCGGCATCATCAAAGTTGAAAGAGGATCGGACTGTCAAATCTACTCGATTGGCTGCCGCAAGGGCCTTGGCGTTGTCGCCTGCCATGAGTGCATACCGTGCGATGAGTGCTTGAAGTGTATTGGGAAGATTGATACCGGGTACAATCCGCTGCGTAAAGTTAGCAGGCACAGCAGTACTACCTAAAGTAGTAGCGGCGGCTTCGAGTGTACGAATGGCCTCTTGCAATACTTCCAAACGAGGACGAAAAGTAGCCCCTTCTTTGGTTTCGATAGGTACTTGTTGCCAAAACTGTGCCAACGTCCCTAAGGCTAAAGCTCTAAAAATAGAAGCATGGGCTGTGATGGCAGCTTTGGTAGCAGCATCACCTTGTACATTATTGACATTGCGGAGTACGAGGTCGGCATTGGCTTTGACCAACTGCCCCTGCGACCACATATTTCTCAAAACAGCGTTGTTGGGCTGCACATTAGCACCTCCGATTCGGAGTAGTTCTTCGTCGGTATTGCCGGCGTTGAGTACAGTAAGTTCCCGTGTACTCAAGCCACTGGCCGTTATGGAGTTATAAATCACCCCAGCACGAGAAGTAGCGTAGCGAAACTGAATACCATTGCAGAGTGTGATCAGACCGTTGATATCGCTGACGGCTTGCGTTTCGCTGGCGGCACTTGGATTGAGGTACTCTTGTTGGCAAGAGCTAACGGTCAATCCCAAGATAAGGGCCGAATATAAAAAAGTCTTTTTTGCTTTCATTGTTGAAAAATTTTAAAGCCAATGTTAGAAATTGATGTTTAGTTGAACCTGATACGAACGAGGAATCGGTACATTGCCAAAGTCAACGCCACGCAACAAATCACTGTTGTTGCCGGCGTTGGTCTCGGGGTCGAAACCGTTGTATTTGTCCCAAGAGATGAGGTTGCGTCCTACCAATGATACATTCCAGTTGGAAATACCTTTGAGTTTGGGGAGCTGATAAGTCAGTGCCAGTTCACGAAGTTTGACAAAACTACCGTCGTCCACGCGGTACTCTTCTATATTGACCAAAGAGAATACTGTACCTCTGGGGGCTGTGCCCAACATCTCGGCTTCGGCCAAATCACCAATACCTACGTTGTTGCGGGTACGTTTGTCGGCATTGAAGACACTCACTCCTTGAACAGCATCAAGCAAGAAGCGGAAGCCAAGTTTTTTGTACTCAAGATTACCCATGAATGAACCCGTCCAACGAGGGTTGGGATCGCCGATGATTTTGCGCACAAATCCACCCGAAGGTTGGCCGTCGGCCCCTCTTTGGGGGGTAAATTCTGTAATGCTATTTTGAGTTCCTCGCTCACGTTGGGGGAGTCCTTGAGGCGTATTGAGCAATGAGCCGTCGGGGTTTCGGGCATAAAACCAACCATAAAATATACTGGCGGGCTGTCCTTCTATCAAGAATACAGGTGCACCAGCCGAATTACCAATAGAAACGGTAGGGCTACCAAGGCTCAAAATTCTATTGCGGTTACGGTTGAATATGACAGTAAAGTCAGCATTGAAATCCTTTTTCTTTACGGCTACGGCATTGAGCATCAACTCTACCCCTTTGTTTTCCATAGTGCCTACGTTGTTTACTAAGCCTGTGCCACCTGAAGAAGGTGCCAACTCACGATTTACCACCAAATCTTTGATTTGCTGTTGGTAGCCAGTTACAGTCAAATTGAGTCTATTTTTCAAAAACGACAAATCGGCACCAAATTCAAGTTCTTCCATACGCTCAGGTCTTACGCGGGGGTTGGCCAAAGTAGCACTGGGGACTAAAGTTCCTCTACCCAAAAAGGGTACAGGGTTGAATTGCCAAAAGCGGCTGTATGTGCCAATTCCTGTCAAATTTCCTGCTTGACCATACGAAGCCCTTAATTTTAAGCCGTCGAATGTGTTGGCCCAAGCACTATTTTTCCAAAAAGCAAGATCAGACACTACAAAACTGGTGCTGATTTTGGGGTAGGTTTGATTGGCTACGTCGGGCGAAAACTTGGAAGAGCGATCGCGGCGTAAAGCTCCTGTCAAGAAGAAAAGATTTTTGAAGCCGAGGGTAGCTTGTCCGAAATACCCGCTCAAGTTGTAACGGTCGAGGCCATAGCCGGCGGTAACTGTCGTGCTGGCTGCGCCGCTGACAGTTTCAATAAAAGGAGCGGTGTTTTCGCCACTGGCGCGTGTAAAGTCAGACTGATAATACTGGTAGTTGAATCCTGCCACGGTGCTTAGTTTGAGGTTTTGGCTAAAATCATACTCATAACTGACGTTGATGTCGTTGTTGAGTTGGACGACGTGATTGGTGGCATTGGCCGCAAAACCATTGGGATAACGCTCCGGTGGTAATCCGGCCTGTGCTTGATAGGGATACGGAGGAATATAGTTGCGTCCCAACTGTGCGAAAGCATCTGCTCCCACAATCCAGTCAATAGCCAATCCCTTGACTGGTGTCAAATTGAGTTGAAAATCTGACACGGTACGATTGACTGCTTGTGTGAATTTCATGGTTTCGATGACCGTCAGCGGATTGACGCGAGTAGGCTCTACTGCGAGTAGATTGCCGGCAGCATCGCGTTGGGTAATGTCATAAATATTGTTGGTAATCGTAACGGCATTGATGGGGCTGTAAAAGACGTTTCCGTTGGGCTTTTCATTGGAGAAACTGTTCATATAATTAAGGCCTACCGATATTTTAGCCCAGTTGGCTAAACGCTGGTCTATTCTGGCACGCAAGCTGGCACGACGAAAATCTACGTTTTTGACAATCCCTTCATTGAAATTAAATGAACCTGAGAAAAAATACTGAGTACGATCTGTACCGCCCGATACAGAGATATTATTGTCGGTGCCTCCTGCGGTACGAAAAATCTCATTGAAGTAATCATAGCGAGTTACATCAACAAGGTTGTTGGCAAGTTGAGTAGTAGCACCATCGCGCACAATGCCGACGGTAGTAGTGCCGGGGTTGGCAGCAATTTGCGCCGCCGAGATTGCTCCTATGGTGTGGAGTCGTAAGGCGGGAAAGCCAAACTGTTTGCCTAATGTTGTGATGAATACCCCTTTGCGGAGTTCATTTACTTGATAGCTGGTCGTAAGGCTTACTTTAGGTGCCCCACTTTTGCCTTTCTTAGTCGTGATGACTACCACTCCATTGGCGGCCCGAGAGCCATACTGAGCCGCCGCCGCCGCACCATTGATGACGTTGATGCTCTCTATGTCGTTGGGGTTGATGTCGGCTAGGCGGTTGGTGCCTAAGGCTACATTGGGGGCTTGGCCTCCTACTGCCAGCGACAACTGCGACACAGCGGAAGTTTCGTTGTTGAGAATGACACCGTCAATGACATAGAGGGGGTCTGAATTGCCCTGAATTGATTTGACACCTCTTAAACGAATGGTCATACCACCAGCCGGATCACCAGAGTTTTGGGTAATCTGCGCTCCGGGTACTTTGCCTTGAAGCGCGGTTACGAGATTGGAAGTACCTGTTTTTTCGAGTCCTTGAGCCGTTATCGTATTGATAGAGTTGCCAAGCTGACGGCGCGTGGTCTTGATGGTGGAGCCAACGACCACTACTTCATCGAGATTCATTTGGTCTTCGCGTAGGGTTACATTGAGGGAGCTTTGATTAGCTCCTACCTCTTGAGTTATGGAGCTATAGCCTACTGAGCTAAATACCAAGCGAGCAGCCCCCGAAAGATTGAGGGTGTATTCGCCTTCTACGTTCGTAACAGTACCTGTACTTGTGCCTGTTACTTGAACCGTTGCCCCGGGAATAGGCTGGCCGCCAGCATCTGTTACTTTGCCGCGCAATGTGAAGGACTGTCCATAAACCTGCGAACAAAGGAGGAACATCAAACTACCGATAAACCACCAGTGATACCGATACTTGTTGATTGAAAAATTGTACATAGAAATACGGGTTTTGGGAGAAAAATGTATTTAATATTTACTTAAAAACTGCACAAAAACGCAATTATTTGCTTTTTTGTGCATTATTTCGCATAGTTACAAGCAATTTTCCGAAATTCAAAATAGTAAAATCACAATTTTTTCACTTTTTAATAATACCTCTCATTGGCTTAGACTTTAATTTTAAAAATTTTACATTTATTCTAAATTGACTTCAAGATATCTATGGAAAATATTGTACACAACATTTCAAAACAAGAGCGTAAAATATTGATAATTAGAGAGTTGAATTTAAGAAATAAAGTTTTATCAACGGATCTCAGTACGCTACTTGGTGTGTCTGAAGATACGATTCGTCGAGATTTGAACGAACTGTCGGACGAAGGTAAACTCATTAAAGTACATGGAGGGGCACTTTCCAATGCATATCATGTTGGTATCCAACAAAGCGTCATCTATGCTCATCAAGAAAAAGAAGTGATAGCAAAAAAGACTATTCAGCTATTAAAAGACAATATGTTCGTTTTGATAGGAGGAGGTACTACGATACAAATGTTGATTAAATTTTTACCCAACGAACTACGTACTACCTTCTTTACGAACAACCTACTGACCGCTTTACAACTTTTAGAACACCCTTCTTGTAAAGTGTTTTTTTTGGGTGGGGAATTGTCGCGGACAATCCAAGGAAGTATCGGACTGGTTGCTCAACAGCAACTTACCGATATTCACGCCGATCTTTACATCACTGGGGTCAATGCTATTGATACTCATTTGGGCATTTCTGATTCTGATATGGACGCGGTGCTTGTCAAAAGAGCCATGATACAGAACGCTAAGAAAGTGGCAGTACTGACCATATCAGAAAAGCTGAACTCCTCACAGCAAATACGGGTATGCCCTTTAGATAATATTGACTATCTCATTACAGAACTTTCTCCCAATGATGTTTTATTAGAGGCTTACCAAAACAGTGATATTTGTATCATTTGAGTCGTAAATACAGATAAGTACTGATGCAAATTTATTTTATATTATTGTCGTTAAATTATTGATAATCAATACTTAAATCCCGTATAATGTAAACTATTTAGTGTAAGAAGTAGTCGTTTCTGCTAAAATAATATAAACTAATTAGAGAATAAGCTAAACTAAATATGAGCAACTACTTACGGCAAATATGTTTTTTAGAAAAAAAGAACTTCTTTTGTCGGTGTTCTGATATAGGATATTAGATTGCGTTCCAAAATCAAACTTTATGCTCAAAGCCACCCAAATTGTCCGCCGTTATGGTTCTTTATCTGTGCTCAAAGGGATTGACCTGCATATCAATCGTGGCGAGTTGGTCAGTATTGTAGGAGCTTCTGGGGCGGGCAAAAGTACACTGCTTCATATTTTGGGTACGCTCGACCGTCCCGACAGTGGCCAAGTTTGGATTGATGAGGTTGATGTATTTGCCCTCAAAGACAAGGAATTGGCAGCTTTTCGTAATCAAAAGATTGGCTTTGTATTTCAGTTTCATCACCTGATGCCGGAGTTTACAGCCATCGAAAACGTATGTATGCCCAGTTGGATTGGAGGCCAAAAAAATCAAAAACAAATCTTAGAAAAAGGAGGTGAACTACTCGAATTGCTGGGATTGAAAGAACGGTTACATCATTTACCCTCACAACTATCGGGTGGTGAGCAGCAGCGTGTAGCTGTGGCGCGGGCTTTGATCAACGACCCTCTCGTCGTCTTTGCCGATGAACCCAGTGGCAACCTCGACTCGCGCAATGCTGAGGATCTTCATCAGCTTTTTTTCAAACTTCGTAAAGAACTTAACCAGACATTTGTCATCGTTACGCACAACGAGCATTTGGCGGCACTCTCCGACCGAACACTCGAAATGACCGACGGACGACTCACGCTTTAGCCTTGCCATTCTTTGCCAAGTTTTTTCATGGCTTTGATGATGGCTTCGTTTTTGTGCTTGCGTTGTAGTACTGTGGGGGCTGCCATGCGCTCACGGCAGTCGAAGGCGGGGCAGCGTTCGCAAGTTTCGTTTACTTCACGGCGTGGAATGGTGTCAGAAGCCAAAAATTTGATTTTGGAACGAACGTAGTCGTCGAGGCGTATGCCCATCGTAACGCTTACGTTGAGGTTGGCAGTAGGGGCCATTGCCTTGGCAAAAGCAATAGCAAAATATTCGTCTTGGGTGTCTATGTAATGTGAAATCTGAGGCTGACAGAGGGTTTTTCGGAATTCCCCTTTGGATTGTAATTCGGCCAATTCTTGCAAAATCGTCAGCGAAATCCAGCGGCGGCAGTAGTGTTCATCGCGTATGGTATGGGGATTGTGCTTGCGGGCTATGTGCATTTCTTTGGTCAAATCGAAGCGGTTTTGGCCGGCAAAATTATTGAACCTCAAAAATACCAACTGATTGATACCGAAGTACTTGGGGAGTACATTGCTCAAGCGGTAGCAGAAGGTTTCGGGGGTGGTATAAAAATGGTCAATCATTTGCAAGAGCATATCACCGTCGAAATGAGGTTGTTCAAAAAATACCTCCAATTTTTTGGCTAATACTTTCCCTCTGATCATGATGGCACTGGCGAAGTACGAGGCTTTGTAATTGTTGAGAAGTTGTTCAAAAGATTCGGCTTCTACCAAGTAGGTCGTATTGAGTCGGTTTTTGAGTTTGAGGTGCTGATAGCCCAATTCCCGCCCAAAAATAAATGCCCTTTGACGCGGGTCCAGTTGCGGGCTGATGAGTAAGCATGGTCTTTCAGCATGAGGTACAAGTAGTGAGCGTACTCCTGTAAGTTCGGGGTAGAGGCGTTCGTTGATGAGTTGGATTTCGTAGCCATAATTTTTGACTAATAAGTCAGAGAGGTATTTGTCAGTCAAAACGACGTTCTCGGCTACCCCATAACGCACCAAAAAATCTTCGGCTTCTTGTTCCAAATCCTCAAAATAATTGTCGTACATCTCTTGATAAGTACGCAAAGCCGAAAAATAAAACTGCTCTACCGACATATTGTAGTTGCGCGAGATTTCGATGAGCGTACCGATAAACGCACTCAATTTGGTAGGAGCGTCGGAGAGCATTTGGAGCAAGTTGGCAGGGTCTATGCCGAACAACTCCAACGGGAGTTCGGTCAAAATGTTCGACTGGAGTAATGTGGAAATCGGCTCCAGTTTTTTGCTCAATTTGATCGAAACCAAAGAGTCATATTCCACCTCAAAGGCTTGCGCCAAGGCCATTATTTTGTCGGATTTAGGGTATTTTTTTCCTTTTTCGATTTCGTTGATGTACGAAACCGAAAGCCCTGTTTTTTTTGACAAATCTCTCAAACTGAGGTTTTTGTCTTCACGCAGTTGCTTGACTTTGAGTCCAAATAAAAGTCGTATATGGTCTTGATTGAGTGGCACTTTGACAAAAATGATTGATGAGTTTAGAATTAAGAATCAAATCTTTTGTTTCTACCGTATCCGCCTCCTCCAGGCGTTTCGATGACCAATCGGTCGTGGGGTTTGACTTCAACATTATCCATTCCTTTTAGTTCAGTCGTTTGGCCATTAGCTTGAAGTAGTATTTGTTTTCCAACTTTTCCGGGTTCGCCATTAGCCAAGCCGTAAGGAGGTATGATACGGTGTTGTGTAAGTAGCGTAAGATGTAGAGGGCAGAGAAATTCGATTTCGCGTATTACCCCGTCGCCCCCGTTCCATTTTCCCTTTCCTCCCGAACCCTCTCGAATCGAAAACTGCCGAAGTCGTACAGGGTAGCGGCGTTCGAGTTCTTCGGGGTCAGTGATGCGCGTATTGGTCATGTGCTGGTGTACTGCCGAGCGGCCGTCTGCATGGGGTGTAGCACCTGTACCACCGCAGATGGTTTCATAATATCCGAAAGAGTCATTGCCAAAGAGCAGATTGTTCATCGTGCCTTGACTACAAGCAGCTAGCCCGAAGGCTTTGAGGAGGGTGTCGGTGAGGCGTTGGCTCACTTCGGTATTGCCGCCTACTACTGCAGGGCAAAGGGTAGGGTCGTCGTCGAAATGAGGGTGTAGGAAGCTATCATCGGGGAGTATGATTTCGATGCCGCGTAGAAGTCCTTCGTTAAGAGGAATGTTTTTTCCGACCAGCAAACGTAGCACGTATAGAATAGTACTGTAAATAATCGAAAGATTGGCATTGAGATTTTGGGGGTGTCTTGGTGAGGTACCTCTAAAATCGAAGATTCCTGCGCTTTGGGGTTTGGGTATGATTTTGACGCTCATCTGGTGGCCGTCATCGAGCGATTCGGTAGCTTCATATACTTGATTTTGATAAGGTTGCAGGGCTTTTTGTAATGCCTCAAAAGTGCTGTCTTTCAGGCGTTTCATGTACCACTGTACTTTTTCTAATCCATGGTGTGCTACCAACGTTTGTAGTGCCGTTTCGCCCGATTTGAGAGAAGCCAAAGCAGCATTGATGTCGGCTAAGTTTTCGGTCAAAGCACGGGTAGGGTAGGGGGCATTTATGAATAGTGTTTCTATATTTTTCCATTGGATTTGGCCATTTTTGACCAAATAAGTCGGTAAAATGACAACTCCTTCTTCGGCTAAGTTTTGGGCATCAGGAGGCATAGAACCGGGGGTTTTGCCACCGATTTCGGCATGATGCGCCCGATTGACTACGTAGCCTATGAGTTGATGTTGAGGCGTAAATACCCCCGAAATCAGGGTAACGTCGGGCAAATGCGAGCCTCCATAGCGTGGGTGGTTGGTGATGACGACATCGCCGGGGTTGATAGGAATTTTTTGTAGTACCAAACGGGTACATACACCCAGACTCCCCAAATGCACAGGGATATGCGGGGCATTGACGAGCAGTTCGGCTTCTCTATCGAGCAAGGCACACGAAAAATCGAGCCGTTCTTTGATATTGACCGAAAAGGCAGTTCGCTGTAGCTGTGCGCCCATTTCTTCGGCTATGGCCATAAAACGATTCGTAAAAAGCTCTAATTCAATGGCTTCATTGTTAAGTTTATCGTTTTCTTGGGTAATACTTTTTGTTTTTTGTACCACTATATCCCCAGTAGAGGCTACCACTGCTTGCCAACCCAAAGGAATAAAACTTGTAGATGTAGGATTGAGCAATACCGCCGGGCCGTCGAAATACTCACCTGTTTGGAGGGTTTCCCAGTCATAATTCGGATAAAGTCCCGAATGGGTCAAAGGGATTGCTTTTGTTTGAGGATTGAGGACTGCTTTCTGGTTTGATTCTTTTTTCTGTTCCCCCACGACGACCTTCACACTTTCTACTTCAATCTCCAAATCAGTAGGACTGTAACCATAAATTTGTTGATATTTGACCCTAAAATCATCAACAATTTGAGTGGTAGGAGCATCTTTTTGGACTTCTATTTCAATGGTGGTTTCTTGCCCTACAAATCGTAAGTAGAATAATATCAAGGTGTTGGGGTCAAAGTTTTTGATGCCTTCGTGGGAGAGTTGTTGATTTCCTTGGGTGATGAGTTGGTCAATGGTTTCCTCTCTATTTTTTTCAAAACCATCTAATGTTTTCAATATTTGTTTGGAAACGATTCGCTCAATACGCGCTTGACCAATGCCGAAGGCACTCAGAAGCCCTGCATCATAAGGGAGAATGACCGTACTGATGCCCAGCATATCGGCCAGTTGGCAGCCATGCAGTCCACCGGCTCCTCCAAAAGCCACTAAAGGATAGTCGTTGGGATTGAAGCCCTTCGCTATCGAAATTCGCCGAATGGCTTCCGCCATTTTTTCGTTGGCGATTTGTTCAAACCCTCTCAATAATTCCTCTTCACTTGGCGTAACTTCCTGTATTTGTGCAATTTGAGCCTGAATTTCGTGTAGGGCTTCGTATGCTTTTTGTACTCGAATAGGTATGCCGAAGCGAGAGGTGTCTAATTTCCCCAACAAAACATTGACATCAGTAATAGTCAAAGGCCCTCCTGCACCGTAGCACGCTGGACCGGGAGAAGCACCGGCACTTTCAGGACCTACTTGGAGTTTTTGACCATCGAAAGAGCAGATAGAACCACCTCCGGCAGCTACCGTTTCGATAGCCAGTGTAGGATTGTGAAAGCGTAGCCCTTCGATATGGGTTTCGTAAGTCAAATCTAACTTGCCGTCGAAGCGTGCTGTGTCGGTGCTGGTGCCGCCCATATCAAAAGTAAGACAACGCTCAAAGCCGAGGCGTTGTGCTATGGCAGCCGCTCCTACCATGCCTCCTGCCGGGCCACTCAAAAGGCTATCTTTGGCCCTAAACTTGGAGGCTTTGACCAAACTACCCGCACTGGTCATCACTTGGAGCGCATCTTGCCCCAAACTCTGGCAAATATGATCTAAATAATGACTCAAAATAGGCTGTAAGTAAGCATTGACCACAGCCGTTTGGGTTCGTTTAAGGTAATTGATACCTGCATACAGTGCCGACGAACTACTCACAAAACGACCACTCTCTTGCTGAAAATAAACCTCCAGTTGTTGCTCGTGTGTAGGATTGACATAGCTGTTGAGGAGAGAAATTGCGATTGAGTAGTCTTTGAGGTTCAAGGCAGAAGGCAACAAAGGGGCGATAGTGAGAGGGGATAAAATATTGCCTGTTGCGTCTATTCGTTCGTCTATTTCGATGACTTTATCATACAACAAAATGGGGTCGGGGATAGCCAACTGAAACAATTCGGGGCGTTGCTGTGTGCCAATACGAAGCAAATCTTTGAAACCTCGCGTTACTACCAAACAAACCGCTGCTCCTTTTCCTTCGAGCAGGGCATTGGTGCCTTTGGTCGTACCAAGGCGCATGGTCAAAGGTGGAAAGGGTTGAGAAACAGGCGTTTGAGTAATCAATCTTGTGGCCAGTATGGGGGCTTCTTCGTGGGTCGTAAATTCGATGTCTTGGCCTACTTCTGCCGAAATATCTTCTGAAAAAATAAAGGTGTCATCAATCACCTCAACGACTTTGAAAAATCTATACTGACCGACTACCCGTGCTTCAAAACCTACCAAAAGAGTGGGGTCAAAATGCCAATAAGCAGTCATTTGGTACGTATTGGAACTAACTTGGCGGCCTATTCTACTTCTTAAAAAGCTACTACTCAGTACTTTTTGCCTTTTGAGTTCGTTGGCGGGGGTGAGGGCTATACAATCTGTAAAAGTACCGCCCGTATCAATCCAGATTTGCCACATTGGGGGTGTATGATGTATGATGTAGAGTGTGGGGAGGTTGGGGTTTATTATTTTCTATGGTTAATCATGCTTATTTTGTTAAGCAAAATAAAAACGGCACCAACGCTCACCAGATACATGACATTGCGCCAGTCTATCAAGCCTCGACCCAGGGCATCGTATTGGGCATCGAGCGATAGCCACGCCAAAGGATATGCCCAAACACCCCAAAAATCGAATTTGGCTATGGCACCTATACCAGCGTATAGCAAATAACTGATAAATACCCCTAAGACAAAGGCCACGATTTGATTGTCGCTCAAAGAGGAAGTCCATAACCCCACTGCTACAAAAACGCCAGCCAAAAGCAAGAGTCCTACATAAGAGCCAGCCACGGCAGCCGAGTCAATATTGCCGATTGGATTGCCAAGTTGATAAATCGTATAATAATACAGTAAAGTGGGCAGCAGAGTGAGTATGACCAAAACCCAGTTGGCCAAAAACTTACCAGAAATCAATGCCCAGTTGCTCACAGGTTTGGTAAGCAGCAGTTCAATCGTGCCATTTTTGACTTCTTCGGCAAACGAACGCATCAAAATAGCTGGAATTAAAAACAACAGTACAAAAGGCGTAAGGCTAAAAAAAGACCCTAAATCGGCATAGCCGTAGTTGAGGATACTAGTATCTGGAAATACCCAAACCAACAAACCTACCACTGTTAGAAAAACTGCCATGACGATATACGCCACCAGTGATCCAAAAAAAGCATTGATTTCTTTCTGAAAAATAGGAATCATACTGTGTTATTCCAGTTCAAAAGGTTTGTCTTTTTTCATAATGGCCGAAACGATGAGGGCTATGATAAAACCGACAATGACAGAGCCAATCACCCCAAAAGCAAAGGTAATGCCCGGCGAAGAAAACTTAGCTGCCATTTGCATCGCCATTTCGATTTGGACATCGTCCATGCCTTTAGCTTCCATATCTTCGCGGCTTTTGTCTAAGATTTGCTGTCGCAGCGTTGGGTCAATGAATTGCATATAAATATACCCAAAAACAGATCCAATAAAGCCAGCTATCCCCGACATGAGTGTACCGATACCAAGCCCTTGACCGTACTTCATGAATCCTTCATTTTGGCTGCGAAAGTCTTTCATAGCCAGTACCATAGCAACAATCGTAATAATGAAACCAAGAGAACTCAGCCAACTGTTGGTGATTTGGCCAGTTACATAAATAATAGTTGAGAAAATCATCGAGGCAATTCCCGATATTACACCCCATTTAAGGGCTGTGCGAGCAGTAGTAGGTTTTTGTTCCATTGTTGTAGTGATTTGGTGATTTAGTGATAAAGCG
>JBKBKL010000119.1:0-13300 GCA_046294665.1 Runella sp. | reverse complement strand
AGCTCGTACATTTCAACAGAGTCTAACGCATTATGGAAAGGTACGACCCGATAGGCAGAGGCTGTTTGTAGTCGTATAGCATTGATTTCGTCTTCGGCAATGAGGTTTTTGGAGTTACTTAGTCGCTCGTCTTGCATCATTGCGCAGGTAGCCCCTCCTGTCAAATAAACCTCAAAACCATCATGGGTCATTTTATCCATTAGTTTTTCAATGAGAGGTAAAATACGCCCGCTGGAAGTGGTGCGTTCGGATATTTTAGCTAAATGAAATAGGGTACGTACATAAAAATCTTTGGCGATTTCGTCGGGTTTATAATCATTGGCATAAGGCCCTATGATATCGAACTCGTAGGCTGCATGGCATATCGCAAAGGGGATTCCATTGCGAGGGAAAGAGGAACGAACTTCGATTTTTTGGCCGTTGGCTATTACTTCCAAATCTATCTGACTTTTGGCTCCTACAAAAGCTACTTCAGCGACGATTTCCTGCTGGTGGTTGAGGTAGTCTTTCCAAAGGTATTCGGCCAATAACCCCGCGACACAGTTGTTTTGGATTTTATCTAACTGACGCTGGGCTGTGGCGTAGTTGGCCGCATGGGGATTGACACTTTGGGCTAATTGGAGGCCTCTTTTTGAGATTTCGTCTAAAATTTGACGATCTTGGGGCGATGACTGATAATAAAAACGATACCTCACTACGCGAAAGGGCTTTGCCCGACGTGTGCCGGGGTCATGCTGTGAACAATGCAGGGTAACAAGGCTTCGCTCCATGGACTATTTTCGGTGAACGGTCGTCGGGGCAGATTGTGCTGAGGCATAGATGGTTACGTCTGCGATGGTTACATGGGGGGGCGCATTGACGGCATACACAATCACATCAGCAATATCTTCGGCTTTGAGCGGTTCAAACCCTTCATAAACCTTCGCAGCACGAGCTTCGTCGCCTTTGAAGCGCACCAGCGAAAACTCGGTTTCGACAGCTCCCGGTGCGATATTGGTTACTTTGATGCCATACTGCGTAAGGTCGAGCCTCATGCCTTCGCTGATTGCCTCTACGGCTTTTTTGGAAGCACAATACACAGCCCCATTGGCATAAGTTTGCTTGCCAGCTACCGAACTCAAATTGATAATATGCCCCTTTCCCCGCGCTACCATTGCTTCTATCACGACCTTTGATACATACAGTAGTCCTTGAATATTTCCGTCTATCATCGCGTCCCAGTCGGCTATCTCTCCTTCGTGAATCGGCGAGAGGCCATGGGCATTGCCCGCATTATTGACCAAAATATCTATCGGTTTCCATTCGGAAGGCAGAGTGTCAATCGCTGCCTGCACTTGCTCAAAATCACGTATATCAAAAGTCAGGGTGGTCGTTTTAACTTGTGTTGATAGTTCTTGGGCGATTGCTTGGAGGCGGTCAGTCCTACGGCCACACAAAATCAAGTCAATACCTACACGGGCAAAGGATTGGGCGGTAGCTTTTCCGATACCAGAAGTAGCACCTGTTATGAGAGCAATACGATTCATTTTTGGGGTGATAGTATGAAAAAATGATTGAATCGGCAAGTTAAACCAAGATTGAATACACTGTAAACTAAATTGACAAGACACTCACGGAACTCACAGAAATACACAGAACAATTCCGTGTAATTTTGTGGTTTCTGTGAGCAAAAAAAGCAAAAACTTAGCTTACAATGTATTAAGTGAAAACCTTGATTGTCTATTCTGGCAAAGATTTTCAATCATTCAAAACCGGCTGTGCTGTATATCGCAGGTATGGCTTCACGATACGCAAATCACTGTATTTCTGTTGGGCATCATCGGTCGAAACAGCCGGTACTACGATCACATCTTCGCCCTGTTTCCAGTCGGCAGGCGTGGCTACTTGGTGGTAGGCAGTCAGTTGGAGTGAATCAATCACCCGAAGGAGTTCGTTGAAATTGCGCCCTGTGGAGGCAGGATAGGTCAGCATGAGTTTGATTTTTTTGTCAGGACCGATGACAAATACCGAGCGAACCGTCGCTTTTTCGCTGGCGTTGGGGTGTATCATGTCGTAGAGGGTAGCTACGGTGCGATTTTCATCGGCAATGATAGGAAAATTCACCTCCGTATGGTTCACTTCGTTGATGTCGGGCAGCCAGCGGTGGTGCGAGTCGAGGTCATCTACGCTAACCGCGATTACTTTGACGTTACGTTTTTCAAATTCTCCGCTCAACAAAGCCGTTTTGCCCAATTCTGTCGTACATACAGGCGTAAAGTCGGCAGGGTGTGAAAACAACATTCCCCACGAATCACCCAACCATTCGTGAAATTTAATCGTTCCTTGTGTAGTCGGTGCCTCAAAATCAGGGGCAATATCTCCTAAGCGCAATGACATCGTAATTGAAATTTAAGTTAAACAATATTTTTTATTTATAATCTATCGGCTTTATATTTTATTATTCGTAATCAAAAGCCACTTGGTGGGTGGCTGCGGTATGTTTATTACAAAAATGGAGTGTGATTTGTTCCGGACAAAGCTAAAAATCTACACCAATTTTTGAAAAAAGGCGTTTTATCAAGACATTTACCACATTGTTTATTCCAAGAAATGAGATTAAAAGGGCTATTTCTAATGGTTATGGGAAGTCTATCGGTGCTATCCTTCGCTTCTACAACGGATAGTCTTTACCTGACTCATCGAGATAGTCTTTTCATCAAGACGTGCGATAGTTTGCCTATTCCTTTTCAACTACCCGGACTTCAAAAATTGATTTTGCCCCCTAACCGTCCACCCGCCAAACTTACCTATACCATCAACTGGGACGCACGCAGTTCGTTGATTGACAATAAAATAGTAAATATCTGGGGAGTCAATTCTGGGATTCGGTTTGGCTACAAACGCCACGAACTCACCTTAGGATATTACTGGCTTACATTCAACTCTTTGCTTCGGCTCATTGATTTACGTAGAGATGCCGCCCAACGCATCAATTTGGAGTTTTACACCAAAACCGATTTGTATTTTTTTAGCTTAATGTACTGGCCCAACATCATCGAAAACCGAAAATGGCGTTTCAGTATCCCTATTGAAATCGGCATTGGGGCGACCCAAAGCACCGACCGACGACTGCTCAACGACCTACAACTCTGGCGGCGAAGAGATTTTTTTATGCCTGCTCAAGCAGGTTTATTTCTCAAATGGAAAGCTACCCGATGGGTCGGATTAGCCATCCAAGGTGGCTACCGATATGCCATTTATCAGCAAAATGTACCAAGTAGTTTCAATGGTATTTATTACAGTTTTGGCTTCACGACCGAGAGTGCCGTTTTTACGGATAGTTATGACTGGCTCAAAAAACAATACAAAAAGCATTTCGATAAGCAGGGAAAAAGGAAAGAATAGCGTCTTTGAATACAAACAGAAGCAAAACTATATTTCGTGAAAAAAATCGTTACGTTTGGTCAAATCATGATGCGGCTCATGCCGTCGGGGTTTGCACGTTTTTCGCAAACTGATCACTTCAACATCACTTACGCCGGCGGTGAGGCCAACGTGGGCATTGCCTTAGCGCAGTGGGGCGTACAGGCTACACACGCTACGCGCTTCCCCGACAACGACCTGGGGCGCGCCGCTACGATGTATCTACGCAAATACGGCCTCGATACGTCGGCTATCCAATATGGAGGGGAGCGACTGGGGCTTTATTTTGTCGAAAATGGAGCCAATGCCCGCGCCAGTCAAGTGATTTACGACCGCCTCAACGACTCTTTTTGTACGTTACGAGCCGATGATTTTGATTGGCATACCCTCCTTTCGGGGGCCGATTGGTTTCATTTTACGGGTATTACGCCTGCGTTGGCAGAAGAAGCAGCGAAGGCTTGCTTGGAGGCTGTCAAGGTAGCCAAAAAGTTAGGAGTGAAAGTTTCGATTGATGTCAATTATCGCAAAGGGCTTTGGCGGTGGGGCAAAACTCCCCAAGAAATCATGCCCGAATTGGTAAGCTATGCCGACTTCATCGTATGTGGCACCAGCAATGCCGAAGATTTGTTTGGAATCCTGCCCAAAGAGGACGAAAAAAGCAACTGGACTTCAGCTATGCGGCAAGTCATGGAGCGGTTTCCTCATCTCAGCCTTATCACCGACACCAAACGAAAATCAATCAGTGCCTCTCACAACGAACTCAGTGGACGTGCTTTCGACGGCAGAGAGGTTTATAAAACACCTGTCTTTGACTTACACCACATCGTGGATCGTATCGGTAGCGGTGATGCCTTCATTGCCGGTTTTCTGTTTGGCTATGAGTATTATCAGCAAAATATATCCCAAGCCCTCCACTTTGGGGTAGCCGCCGCTGCTCTCAAGCATACCGTAGAAGGGGATTTCAATTTGGTAAGCGTAGAAGAAGTAGAAAAACTGGCGGGTGGCGATAGTTCAGGCAAGCTCTCTCGTTAATATAAAAAATTCTTTTATAAAAAGGTTTGATTTGTTAAAGCCCTTTCTTATTTTCGTGGTCATCATTCACTTTCATTTTTAAGCCATGAAAAGTATCATTGTATATCTACTATTGTTGAGCGGGTCTGTGCTTTATGCCCAAGTCAAGGTGATGACATTGGCAGAAGCCGAAAGTCAGTGGGGAAGCATCAAATCTCTGAATGAGCAGTATCCAAGTGATAAGAAATTTTTTGAAGGTTCGCGAGAAGCCTATTTCAACGACCAACAAAAATTTTTGTTCAGAACCAACAGCATGACCCGTCAGCTACGAAGCCCCAAAGACAATGGCCTCTTGATGTGTAGATTTTTTGTGAGCGAACAAGGTCGTTTTGACTATTTGATTTATGAAACTGAAGGTAGCCTCACTGAAAATTCTAAAAATCAACTGCTCGATTCTTTGCGCTTATATTTAGAAAACTACCGCTATTCCGTCAAAATCACGAAGGCACACTCTTTCTATCAGGTACTCCAAATGGGCATAGTGCGCCAAGTGCAAAAAAAATCGAATATGATTTCGACCTTGGCGCAAGCGGAGGCTACAACTCGCCCCGATACAGTAAAGGTACTGTCCTTAAACCAGTTAGACCTTAAAGAAGTCCCCGATGTCATTTACAAATTCAGTGAGCTAAAGGAACTCAACCTTAGCTACAACCAACTCAAAGCTGCTCATATTGACTTGAGTCGTCTGCCAAAGCTCCGTCATCTGTGGCTCAATGGCAACCAACTCACCGACAGCACGTTTACATTGCCCGAAAACAACACCTTAAAAATCCTCAATCTTCAAAGCAATCTTTTTAGGGACGTGCCACAAGCAGCCCGCCAATGCCGAAAATTGGAAAGTTTGTGGCTGGGATACAATCAATTTACGAATTTGAATGATGACAGTTTCAAAGGGCTGAAATACCTCAAAGACCTCAATCTTTACTCCTGCGAACTCAAGTCTTTGCCCGATGGCATCGCCAAACTTCGCCGATTGGAAGTATTGGATTTGTACTACAATCAACTCCCCAAACTCCCCACTTCTCTCAAACGCATGAAACGCCTTCAGCAGTTGGCCCTTTCGCATAATCAATTCAACAGTTTTCCGACCCAAATCACCAAGTTGAAACGATTGGAAAATCTTTACATACATCATAACAAACTGACCTCCCTGCCCAAGAATATCAGAAAATTGCGTGAGCTAAAAATATTGGACGTTAATCACAACTATATCAGTGAGTTGCCAACACAACTGGGAAAACTACGAAGTGTCGAAGAAATAGACATCAGCTACAACAACCTCAGTGAAGTACCCAAAGAAACGGCACAAATTCGCAGCCTCAAAAAACTCTACTTACGCCATAATCCTTTCAGTGATGATGAGGTACTATTGAGTCGTTCTCGTCCTGCCCTCCAATCATTGGAAAGTAACAAGACAGAAGTATTTTATTAAATCTCAAGATTTTTCGGCATTAGAGTTTGCAAAAATCAAAGCCTTCGCACATCTTTGCACTCCTAAAAAAATACACAAGGGGATGTAGCTCAGCTGGCTAGAGCGCTTGGCGAGTCGTCGCACCGATGTCATGCAAGAGGTCGTGGCGGTTCAACCGTCACTTAAAACCATAGCTTATACATTATTCGTTATTTAACATCAAGGGGATGTAGCTCAGCTGGCTAGAGCGCTTGCATGGCATGCAAGAGGTCGTGGGTTCGAATCCCATCTTCTCCACCGCCCCAAATCCTGTTTAGATTTTTCTCTAAGCAGGATTTTTTGCTTTTACACCGCTGTACTTCATCATCGCTCAGGTTAAACGCATTAAAAAATTGTTTTTTAATTCCTTAGGAGTGTCATATTGGCAGAAAAGAAGCGTTAGACTTCATAGAAAAACCCCAGCAGGGTGAAATATGTCGCCCCGCTGGGGCTTGGTGTAGTGTCCATGTTTCTCATTTTCTACCAATAGGTAGCCTCTCTGAGGCAATTTTGATTTTACTTGATCATCGCTTGGTGGTTGTCAAAGAACTTTTACTTATTTTCGCTTTCCAACTATTGTTTCTATGAACCGTATTTCCTTTCTAAAATCACTTCTTGGACAAGGAGTAATCGTCAGTATTTTACCTGACGAACTCAAAGCCATGTCCAGTTTTTTACCTATGGCCGACAATCTCGTTTTGTCCAATATTATTGAAGGTGGGATAGCTCTCCATGTCGAAATCCTCCATGTAGAACCTCAACAAGTCCCTTGGGAAATGTGTGAAGTCGGCGTTTATTTAACTTACCCCAAAACCTCACTTATTAAGTCCCGTCGGCAATGAGCCGCTTGGAATACTTTGCAAACCTATAAGGCTTAACATAAAGCATGGTCTTTTACGAAGCAGTTTCTCTGTGATTATCGAATTTTGATTTCTACTTTTCCTTTTCTAATATTGTTATACTTTCTACCTTTAGACTTCACTTCCTATGCCCAACCGCCGCCAGTTTTTTCAGTCGCTTGGAGTTGCTTCGGCAGCCTTGACATTGCCTCCATTTTTAGACAAAAATTTTGAGGTTTTTGCCCAGCCCCACCTCTCCCCTACCGAAGCCGCTCAAAATGAGGACTTTTGGGCATGGGTGAAGAATGAATTTACGGTATCGCCCAATTTACTCAACCTCAACAACGGTGGGGTATGTCCACAACCCCGCGCTGTACAAGATGCCCATATTCGTTTTTATCAATATGCCAACGAAGCCCCAAGCTACTACATGTGGCGAATTTTAGATCAAGGCCGCGAGGCACTTCGCCAAAAGCTCGCTGATTTGAGCGGCTGCGATGCCGAAGAAATCGCCATCAATCGCAATGCTACCGAAGGACTCAATACCGTCATTTTTGGGTTAGACCTTCGCCCCGGCGACGAGGTAATCCTGACCAAGCAAGACTACCCCAACATGATCAATGCGTGGAAACAACGCGAAAAACGCGACGGCATCAAGCTCGTATGGCTCAATCTGGATTTGCCCCAAGAAAACGACGAATACTTTGTCCAAAAATTTGTATCGGCCTTTACGCCTCGTACCAAAGTGGTGCATATCACACACATGATCAACTGGATTGGCCAAATTCAGCCTGTACGCAAAATAGCCGATGAAGCTCATAAGCGCGGTATCGAGGTCATTGCCGATGGAGCGCATACCTTTGGTTTATTAGACTTCAAAATCCCCGACTTAGGCTGTGATTATTATGCCACAAGCCTCCACAAATGGCTTTGCGCGCCTTTTGGAAGTGGCATGATGTACATCAAAAAAGAAAAAATCGCGAAAGTATGGGCGTTATTGTCCAACGACAAACCCGATGGTACCGATATTCGCAAGTTTGAAAGCCTCGGCACCCGCTCTTTTGCTTCCGAAATGGCCATAGGTACTGCTGCTGACTTTCATCTTTCGATAGGGGCGGCACGTAAGCAAGCCCGCGCCCACTATCTCCAACGCTACTGGACCGACAAAGCCCGCCAAATCCCCGGTGTCAAGATTCACACTTCACCCGACCCACGTTATGCTTGTGCCATTGCATTGGTATCGGTCAATGGCCTCAAACCTGCCGAACTGGACGGGCAGCTACTTAGCAAATACAAAATACATACCGTAGGCATCGAATGGGAGAATATCAGCGGTGTGCGCGTAACGCCGCACCTTTACCACAGCCCCAAAGACCTCGACCGACTGCTCAATGCCCTCAACGACATCGCGGCATCGGTCAAAAACAAAAACCCATGAAAATCAAATACTTAGTACTCTTTCTACTTTCTTTTCATCTAATCAAAGCCCAAGAGAACTCCCTCCTTTGGGAAATATCAGGCAATGGACTCTCGCAGCCTTCCTACCTGTATGGTACGATACACCTGATATGTCCCAATGACTATTTTCTGACCGATTCTACTCGGTGGGCAGTAGAGCGTAGTGAGCAGATCTATCTTGAACTCGATATGGACGATCCCACATTGTTGCTTAAGATTCCACAAATGATGATGCTGCAAAATGGCCTAAAAATCAAAGACTTGCTCTCTCCAAATGATTATCAAATCCTTGACGATTATTTTCAGCGAAAAGGCATGAACATCAACATGATGGAAAGTACAAAGCCTTTTGCTTTGATGTCGTTGATGTACATGACCCTTCTCAACTGCCCTCCTCAATCTTATGAGGCAAATTTTATGCAAATGGCTACCCAAGCAAAAAAAGAAATACTTGGCCTCGAAACCGTAGAATTTCAGATGGGTGTTTTTGATTCGATTCCTTATGCCAAACAAGCAGCCATGTTGGTCGAAATGGCCAGAGAAAGTCAGAAATCAGTAAATGAGTTTGAACTCATGGTACAAGCCTACAAAAATCAAGACCTTGCCCAGCTCTACAAAATGTTACAAGAAAGCCCCAGTAATTTTGAAGGCTATGAAGATGTGCTTTTGGCACGACGCAACCAAGCGTGGATACCTGTCATGTACAAAGCAATGCAATCCAAGCCGACGTTCTTTGCCGTAGGAGCGGGGCATTTGGAAGGGCAGAAGGGCGTAATCGCTTTGCTTCGCAAAGAGGGTTTTCGTGTGAGAGCAATGCGCTGACACCTTAATTCTATCTTTCCTAATGACCACTCATAAACATTTATGCCCAAAAAACACTTTATAGTTTGGCTAACTTTCCAATAATGCCAAATATTGTATTCAAACTAAAAACAACTACTACGATGAAAACATTGAAATCTATCGCTTTAGTGGCCTTCATGGCCATAGTAACAGTAGCAGCACAGGCACAAACTGTGGACGAAATCATCAGTAAGTATTTTGAAAATACCGGTGGTAAAGACAAGTGGAGCGCGCTGAAAAATATCAAAATGAGTGGCAAAATGAAAATGCAGGCGTTTGAGCTGCCTATTTACATGATCCAAGAACAAGGCGGCAAAACTAAAATGGGAGCCAATTTTCAAGGAAAAGAATTTGTCCAAATCGCCTTCGACGGTAACAATGCTTGGACTACCAATCAAATGACCATGAAGCCCGAAAAAATGGAAGCCGAAGACGTTGAAAATATGAAAATCAATGCAGCCTCCGATTTTCCGGACCCATTTTTGGGCTATAAAGAGAAAGGCTATAAAGTCGAATTGGAAGGTTCCGAAACCATCGAAGGGACTGACTGCTTCAAAGTAAAATTGACCAAAAAACCCATCAAAGTAGATGGCAAGCCGGAAGATGATATTACCTATTATTTCTTCGACAAAGAAAACTTTGTCCCTATCATGACTCGCGCTACTGGCAAAAAAGGACAGATGAAAGGGATAGTCCAAGAAACGATGATGAGTGATTATCAAGAAGTCAGCGGCCTGATGATGCCTTTCTCTATCAGCTACAAGTTCAATGGCCAAACCGCGCAGTCTATCAGCATGGATAAAATAGAAACCAACATCGCCATAGACCCCAAAGAATACGCCATGCCTGCAAACAACTAATTCAAGTCGTACCCAGCCCTCCTCAAACAGGAGGGCTTTTTTTGTTGAAAAGCGGCAACACCAATCAACTAATCTGCTAAACATCAATACATTATGGAAAAATATATCTTCCAATTTCATTTTTTGTTGGGTATTTTCTTACTCACATTGGGGGCTATGGCACAAGAAGTAATCCCACTCAAGGGCGACGAGCTTTTCGGAACACTACGAGCACGGCAAATCGGCCCTGCGCTCATGTCAGGGCGTGTAGCCGATCTCGAAGGCCATCCCACCAACCCCCGCATCATGTACGTAGGTTCGGCAGGAGGGGGCGTGTGGCGTTCGCAAGACGGAGGTGTTACGTACAAACCAATTTTCGACAAGCACGCCCAATCCATCGGTGTTATTACTCTCGACCCCACCAACCCCGACAAGACGATATGGGTAGGTACAGGCGAAATATGGACCCGCAACAGCGTCAGTATCGGCGACGGGATTTATAAATCTACCGACGGGGGCGAGAGTTTTACCAAAATGGGTCTCGAAAAATCAGAACGTATAGCCGCCATTCAGATAGACCCCACCAACCCCAATACAGTTTATGTAGGTGTACAGGGGGCATTGTGGAGCGCAAGCCCCGACCGTGGCATCTATAAAACTACCGATGGGGGCAAAAACTGGGAAAAAATTTGGTATGTGGACGAAAACACAGGCTGCTCCGAATTAGTCATAGACCCCAAAAATCCAAACGTACTGTACGCTGCTTTTTGGGAACACCGCCGCACGGCTTGGTCGTTCAATTCGGGTGGATTGCAATCAGCCTTGTATAAATCTACCGATGCAGGTAAAACTTGGAACAAAATCCACAATGGTTTTCCTGCTGGTAAGTTGGGGCGTATTGCGGTGGCCGTAGCCCCTTCCAATCCCAATATTTTGTACTCGGTCATCGAATCCGAAAAAGACGAAACCAAAGGACTCTACCGCTCCGACGACGCTGGCGCAAACTGGAAGCGCACCAACGGCGACTTTGAACTGACCGTCCGACCTTTCTATTTTTCGCGCATTGTAATAGACCCCAAAAACCCCGATATTCTCTACAAAGCGGGGCTAAGTGGCTCTGTCAGCCGCGATGGGGGCAAAACCTTCCGTACCCTCGGCAATATGCACTCCGATATTCACGACATTTGGATCAACCCCGCCAATACCGACCACCTCACCGTAGCTACTGATGGGGGCGTGTATCGCTCTTGGGACGGGGGTAGTGTTTTGGAAATGGTCAAAAACCTACCTCTATCACAGTTTTATCAAGTCAGCGTGGACAATGCCAAACCTTACCGTATCTATGGTGGATTGCAAGACAATGGTTCGTGGTATGGCCCATCAGAAAGCCCCGGAGGTATCGAAAACCGCGACTGGTTCAGTGTAGGCCAAGGCGACGGCTTCCGGGTATATCGCCATCCTACCAAGCCCAATATTGTCTATTCGGAAATGCAAGGGGCTGAATACATCTGGAGATACGATACCGACCGCCGCCAATCCAAAATCATCAAGCCGCTGGCCGAAGCCAACGAACCCAAGCTACGCTTCAACTGGAACGCTGCCATGAACATCAGCCCCCACCAACCCGACCGCCTCTACATCGGTAGCCAGTTTTTGCACCGCTCTGACGATATGGGCGAAACTTGGACAAAAATCTCACCAGACCTCACGACCAATGACCCCACCAAGCAGCAGCAAGAAAACTCAGGCGGCCTCTCTGCCGACAACTCCGGTGCCGAAAATCACTGTACCATTTTCAGCGTTGCCGAGTCGCCATTGGACCAAAATATCATCTGGGTAGGCACCGACGACGGCAACGTACAACTCACCACCGACGGCGGCAAGACTTGGACCAACGTGGTGGCCAATGTCCCCAATCTTCCCAAAAATACTTGGGCATATCATGTAGAGCCAAGTCGTTTCGACAAAAACACCTGCTATGTGGTATTCGACGGCCATACGTCGGGCGATTTTACCCCTTATACCTATAAAACCACCGACGGCGGCAAAACTTGGAAATCTATCATCACCAAAGATATTCCGACTTATGTACGCCATATCAAGGAAGATTTGGTAAATCCTAATTTACTTTTTTTGGGTACCGAAATGGGGCTGTATGTGAGTGTGGACGGTGGCCAAAATTGGTCAAACTTCAAATCGAATGTACCACCCGTAGCCATACACTACATCGCCATACAGCCCGAAACCAACGACTTGGTACTGGCCACGCATGGGCGGGGCATCATCATCTTGGACGACATCAGCCCGCTGCGCCAAATCACCAAAGAACTCGTAGCCAAAGAGGTGGCCTTCATGCAAACCAAGCCTACCGTGATTCGTGAAGACGCTCCCTTTGCCGAAGGTGGCGATGCAGGCGAATACATAGGCGAAAACCCCAGCCGTGTAGCTAAAATCATCTATTACCTCAAAAGTCGCCATACCTTTGGTAAAATGACCATGGAGGTATTTGACAAAGATGGCAAAAAAGTAGGCGACCTCAATCCCGGCAAAGCCAAAGGCATCAATGTAGTGGACTGGGCATACCGACTCCCACCCCCCAAAGTAGCCAAAGCCAAAACCTTGTCCTTTGGGGGCTTTGTGGCACCGCGCTTACCCGTGGGAAATTACACCGTCAAACTCACCAAAGGTAACAATACCTACGAACACAAAGTGGTACTCATGGCTGACCCCAACTCCATGCATACCGATGCAGACCGCGCCGCACAGTTTGCTACTACCATGAAACTCTACGACATGACCGAACAACTGGCCTATATGGTGGACAATCTCGATGCCATGCGCCAGGGCGCGGCTGACCGTCTTGCCAAAAATGCCAAACTCAAAAAACTTGTAGAACCCATGCTCAAGGAGTTTGATGCCCTGAAAGAAACCCTTGTCGTAACCAAAGGCGATAACTACGTAGGAGCAGCCGAACCACAGTTTCGAGAGAAATTGGCCAGCCTATACGGTGAGGTAGCAGGTTATGCCGGTCGCCCTTCCAATGCCCAAATGGCCAACTTGAAAGTACTGGAAACTCGTTTCGATGAGGCCAAAACCAAAATAGAGGGTTTCAAAACCAATCAATTGGCCAAACTCAACGCCCAGCTTCTAAAGTTAAAACTCGAAGAAATCAAACTTCGTTCTTTTGAGGAATTTAAGGCGATAGAAAAATAGCAGAAAAAAAATCTGCTGATTTGCCTCTCCTTACGCAACCTATTTTGAGGCATCATACCGCCAAAACACAAAATCTATATTCAACACATTAAATAAACATGATTAGTTATTGAAAACTCTGTAAAAGTGATTTATACCATACTAATTAGTTGATTTACTTGTTCTTGTGTTAAATTTTGTTGTT
>JBKBKL010000118.1:0-13447 GCA_046294665.1 Runella sp. | reverse complement strand
GCTCCTACGGAGCTGAATGGAATGAAACACCCAAAATCTATTATGATTTCGCTCCTACGGAGCTGAATGGAATGAAACACCCAAAATCTATTATGATTTCGCTCCTACGGAGCTGAATGGAATGAAATTCCCAAAATCTATTATGATTTCGCTCCTACGGAGAGTAGAAAATGGGTATATTACATGATCGTAATAATAGCCCCATCGGGGCGACATCAAAATAGCCCCATCAGGGCGAAATAAACAAAACTATGGCAAACACATATACACAAATCTATTTGCACATTGTGTTTTCAGTTAAAGGACGACAAAGTCTGATACACAAAAGTTGGAAAGAAGAATTGCATAAATACATCTGTGGCATCGTAAATGGGAAACAGCAAAAAGTGTATGCAATAGGAGGCGTAGCAGACCATATTCATATATTAGTAAGCATAAAACCCAATATCGCTTTATCGGATTTAGTGAGAGATATTAAAGCCGGTTCTTCAAAATGGATTAATGAAAAAGGATTGGCAAATGGAAAATTTCAATGGCAAGAGGGATTTGGGGCATTTTCTTATGCTCAATCTCAATTGGATACGGTCATTTCATACATCAACAATCAAGAGCATCACCACCAAAAGAAAACATTTAGAGATGAATATTTGGAATTGTTGCAAAAATTTAATGTAGAATATGAAGACAAATATTTGTTTGAATGGTTTGATTAATATTGCTCCTGGGGAGCTTATTTTCTGGAGAAAAACCAAATAGACCAATTGGTTTATCAGCTTTATGAGTTGCCGGAAAAGAATTCAAGATTGTAGAGCCATCTTGATTCATGAGAGCCTATGAAATAAACACTAACAATGCGAGCTAAATCGCCCTCATCGAAAACTCAACCAAATAAAAAATGACGAATCAATTCGTTGAACCCAAAGGTTTCTTATGATTGGTTACTTAGCTGATGGAGTGCAAACCTATGAGGTTTTGTTAATTAAACCTTGCTGCCAACCTTACAGCCTCTTACCCGTAGGCATCAAGAGAGCATGAAAGCACCTCTCAACTCTTTTTTGACGAAATATTCCTTTTGGCTTGTCGCCTCTGGAGGGCTTGATGATAGATAATCGGAAAAACCAATAGGGTAAAAATCGTAGCCGTCACCAACCCTCCAATGATCACTATGGCCAAAGGCTTTTGACTTTCCGAACCGATGCCGGTACTGATAGCAGCAGGAAAAAGCCCGATGGCAGCCATGAGGGCGGTCATCACCACGGGGCGAGTACGAATCCTGACAGCCTCGCTGATGGCTTGGTTGAGGTTGCCGAGGAGTTTTGTTTGTTTTTGAAATTCCGAAATCAGAATAACACCGTTTTGAACGCAAATCCCGAACAAAGCGATAAAACCCACTCCTGCCGAAATGCCAAAATTGATGCCTGTAACGTGCAGTGCCAAAATGCCTCCGATGAGTGCAAAGGGGACGTTGATGAGGACATAGCCGGCATCTTTGGCGTTGTTGAACATGATAAAGAGCAGCACAAAAATCAAAATCAGACTTAGGGGTACTACTTGGGTGAGGCGGTCGGTGGCACGGACTTGGTTTTCAAACTCGCCCGTCCAGCCGATGCGGTAGCCTTCGGAGAGTTTGACATTTCGATTGACGTTTTGCTGTGCCTCGGCGATGGTGCTGCCCAAGTCGCGCTCGCGCACCGAAAATTTGACCCCAATGAAACGTTTGGTATTGTCGCGATATATAAACGCTGGGCCTGTTACTTGTTTGATGGTCGCGATTTCTTTCAAAGGGATACGATTGCCTCTGATGGTAGGAATCATCAGCATCAATATATCATTCTCGTTTTTGCGATAGTCTTTGTCGTACCGAATCCTGATGTCAAACTTTCGTTCGCCTTCGTACTTTTGGGTGGCGGTTTTTCCGCCGATGGCCATTTCGATTACGGCCTGCGCTTCGGCTTTGGTGATGCCATAAATGGCCATTTTTTCTTCGTCGAGCAAAATACTGATTTCGGGCTGGCCGACATTGCGCAAGATACCCACGTCTTTGACTCCGCGCACGTCTTTGATTTGCTCAATGACTTGATTGGCGTACTCGTCCAATTTTTCCAAATCATCGCCATAGATTTTGACGGCATTGGAAGCCTTTACACCCGCTGCCGCTTCGGCTACATTGTCTATGATAGGCTGCGAGTAATTGTACAATATCCCTTGATATTTCGACAATTCATCGTCCATTTCTTTGATGATGTCGTCCATATCAACGCCTTTTCGCCATTCGTTTTTGGGAATCAAATCTACCTGAAACTGAACGAAGTAGAAGCCGTTGGGGTCGGTGCCGTCGTTGCTACGCCCGGTTTGAGAGAGTACGTCTTTTACTTCGGCGAATGTCTTGAGTTTTTGTCTAAGCTCTCGAGTCAGTTTGACGCTTTCGGGTAGCGACATACTCATCGGCAATTCGGCTGTTACCCACAAAGCACCTTCGTTGAGCTGTGGTAAAAACTCCGTGCCGAGCCAGCGGGTTGAAAAAATAGTAAGTCCAAAACATAAAGTGGCTGTTAATAGGGTCAGTTTTTTGTGTGAGTAGGTCCAAGCAAAGGCTTTGGCTACGGAGTGATTGACGAAGCGGGTGAAGAAGTTTTCTTTTTCGACTACATTTTTATTGAGCAATATCGAACTCAAAACCGGCACGAGCGTCAGCGTGAAAATCAACGCTCCCAGCAGCGCAAAGCCGAGTGTCCACGCCAGCGGAGAAAACATTTTGCCTTCTACTTTTTCAAATGAGAAAATAGGCAACAAGGCCGAAATGATGATCAATTTTGAGAAAAAGATGGCTTTCCCCATTTGAACCCCCGTCTGCTTGATCAATCCTATCTTGGCCAATCTGTTGAATTTTTCCATGCCGATTTTGTGGGCCTTGTGGTCTAAAGCCACAAAAAGTCCTTCTACCATCACCACAGCACCGTCTATGATGATACCAAAATCAATGGCACCGAGTGAGATGAGGTTGGCACTCATGCCTTTGAGATTGAGCATCAGAAACGCAAACAACAACGATAGCGGAATGACCACCGCTACGATGACCGTAGTGCGCCAGTCGGCCATGAACAAAAATACGATGACCGTAACGAGCACAATACCTTCCACGAGGTTTTTCATGACGGTTTTGGTGCAGTAGTGCATGAGGTTGTCGCGGTCGTAGAAGGTTTCCATTTTGACATCGGAGGGCAAAATCGAAGAGTTGAGTTCTTCGATTTTGGCTTTGACCCGTGCCAGCACTTCGCTTGGGTTTTCGCCCTTACGCATGACCACGATTCCCTCTACTACGTCGTCGTTGTCGTTGAGGCCCACTTGTCCTACACGAGGCGCGCTGGCTTCTTGGACAAGGGCTACATCTTTGACTAATAGCGGGTTGCCGTTGAAAATATCTACGATAGTGTTTTCGATGTCTTTGCGGCTATCCAAAAGGCCGATACCACGCACTACAAATGCCTGCCCGTTTTTTTCGATGACATCGCCGCCCACGTTGAGGTTGGATTTGCTGACGGCCTCGTAGAGTTCGAGGGGAGTGAGGTCGTAGCGTTGGAGTTTGACGGGGTCCACAGAGATTTCATAGATTTTGTGCTGCCCACCGAACGCCACTACATCGGCCACTCCGGGTACTCGGCGCAGCTCGCGGTCTATGGTCCAGTTTTGGATAGTGAGCAAGTCGCGGGTGTCGCGTTTGTCGCTTTTGAGTACATACCTAAAAATCTCGCCCGTAGGGCCGTAGGGAGGCTGTACTTCGGCCTCTACACCGTCGGGGAGGGTTACGTTTTGCAGTTGATTATTGACCTGCTGACGGGCGAAGAAGTCCTCTACGTCGTCGTCGAAGATGATTTTGATGACCGAAAGCCCAAACATCGTGATACTGCGTACATTGGTTTTGCGCTGTACGCTGTTCATGGCGATTTCGATGGGGGTCGTTACGAAACGCTCCACCTCCTCGGCACTTCGGCCATTCCACTGCGATACAATGATGATTTGGGTATTGGTTACATCGGGAAAGGCTTCAATCGGTATTTTGATAAAACTCACCGTACCGGCTATGGCCAGCACACCCACCCAAAAAAAGGTGAACATTCGGTTTTTGAGCGAAAAGGCGAGGATATTTTTGATGAAATTGTTCATTGGTCAAATTAGTCATTGAGCGCGTCATAAATCAAAAGGCTATTTTTGGAAATGACCGTTTCGCCTTCTTTGAGTCCTTCTTTGATGTAGGTCATGTCGCCTATTTGGCGGTAAAGTTCTACCCGACGGGTTTCGATATTTCGTTTGTCTTTGAATATCATCACCCAGTATTTGTTTTTATCAAATATCACTGCCGACGAAGGTACGGCCGTCATGGTTTTGTTTTCGGTGTAGCTTACGGCTACGGTGCAGTTCATTTCGGGTTTGAGTCGGAAGTCTTTGTTGGGGATTTTGACCCGTACTTTCATGGCTTTGGTTTCGGGGTCTATGGCGTTGAAGATTTTATCAATTTTGCCTTTGAAAGGCATATCTGGAAACGCTAAGGTGTGTACGGTAGCATCGTAGCCTACTTGGATACGGGCGATGTCGCTCTCATTGACGTTGGCCAATGCCCACACTTCGTTGATTTCGGCTATCGAAAAAACTGGCTCCGAGTTGTCAATGCGTATTTGCTCGTTTTGGTTGATTTGTTTCATCACCACAAACCCACTGATAGGAGCTATGATATTGAATAATGACCCACCTTTGAGGCTGTAAATGTTGTAAATCTCGTTGATGCGTGTCAGTTCGGCTTTGGCTTTTTCGAGTTCGCGCTCGGCAGCCGCTACGTCTTTTTCGGAGTTGAGTTTGCCAGCAAAAAGGTCTTTGGCTACTTGCAGGTTTTTTTCAGCGATGGCCACATCATTGATAGCGTCCAACTTCTCTTTTTGAAAAGAAGCTACTTCGCCGCTTCGTATGGTGGCCAGCACTTGCCCTTGCTTGACATAATCGCCCAGCTCGACATTGATAGATTTGACGATACCGCCTACTATCGGAAAGACCTGTGCGAGTTTGTTGTTGTCGGCAGAGATTTTGCCAAAAAGTCGGATTTCGTTTTTGACGATTTCATTTTGGGTTTGATAAAACTCACACTTCGACATCATCATATCGCTCATCGAGAAAGCTGTGGCGGTTTCTTGGGTTTGTTTTTGATCACAACTTCCCAAGGACATCAAAACGACTGCCCACCCAATGAGGTTTTTACTTTTGAGAGGTTTAATACTTGTATTCATTGTTGTTCAATGTTCATGGTCAAAAAATGTCTTTTCCTACCAAGAGGCTTAGTTGCTCGCCCGAAGCTACCAGATGGGTGCGGATACGGGTGAGTTCGTTTTGTACGTCGTTGTAGGCTTCAAAAAAATCTATGAACTCCACAATCGAAACGTTTCGCTTTTGGAAGTTGTCGGTCATGCCCTTGACGGTGATTTCAAAGTCTTGGTTGTAGAGTGCTTTGGCTTTTTGGTATTCTGAAATGGTCTGCAAATGAGAGGCATAGCTATTTTGAAGGCTGCTCATAATCTCATTTTGCAACGATTGGAGTTGGTACTCTATTTCGCGGGTTTTATATTGTGCCGATTTGATATTCCCTTGATTTTTGTTGCGAATCGGCAGCGGCATTGCCACACCGGCATTGATTTGATTGTTGAAAGCCCCCCCTCGCTGATCATACGATACAAAAAGGTTGAGGTCGGGTATGGCCAACTTTCGCTGGTATTGGAGGTATTGCTCGGCCAGCAGTTGGTTTTGCTGAAGCATCAGAAACTCGGGGCGATAGCTCAAGGCTTCATTTTTGATTTCATCGAGCGACACCCGCTTGGTATATTTCTCCAGTTCATTTTCCGAAAACTCAAATTCTATCAGTTTGTTAGTTTGTAGGAGGGCTTGGAGGTTGCCTTGGGCATCAAAGTACTGCTGGTAAAGCCCAGCGCGGTCGTTGTTGAGTTTGAGATAAGCCCCTTTCAAACGTACAACTTCTTTGAGCGGGATATTGCCTTTGTCGGCTTGGGTTTGGTAGGCTGCCAAGAGCGTATCGAGCATAGACAGTTGGCTGTTGTAGCGTGCCAGTAGTATCTGCTGCTGACCGATGGCAAACAAATCGCTGTGAAGGCGATACTTGAGTTGCCGGGCCAATTGACGAAACTCCAACTCGGCTATACGGGCGTGGGTCGTAGCCATTTCGATTTCGGATTGGCGTTTGCCTCCGAGGCGTATGAGTTGCTCTACTTGAAATACTTTTTGGCCTCTGTTGCCGATGTCTAAGAGGCGGTTTCGTTCGGGGTTGTAGGCGTTGAGATCGGCCGTAACAATCGGGTTGGGGTAGAGCTTGGCTTGAATGATTTGTGCTTTTTGGGCTTCGATATTCATCGAAGAAGCCAACAAATAAAAACTGTTGTTGATGAAAATACTATCTGCCTGCCGAAGGTTGATTCGGAGGGTGGTTTGGGCTTGGGCAAGGTGCGTTTGGACGAAAAAGAGGAAGAAAACTTTCCAACAAAAGACTCTCTGCATGTCTAAGGCTCATCAATGATGTGCGGCAAAAGTCAGCACAATGACCTTAAAAATGCCTTAAAGCCAATAAAATTTAGCTTAAAGGAAGCCGAATGGTGAAAAGGTTGAGGTCGTTTTGGGGAGTTTGATAGGTGATAACCCCGCCATGAAGGGCAATGATTTTGTAAACAAACACCAGCCCAAGCCCAAACCCCCGTTTGCCTTGGCTGTTTTGTCCCCTAAAAAAATGCTGAAACAACAAGGGCTTTTCTTTGTCGGCGATGACCTTACCGCTGTTTTCAAAATGAATTTCTAAGTCGGAGGCTTGGCAGGATAGGGTGATTTTGGCTTTGCGGTCGTGGCTGTAATGGATACAGTTGTTCATCAAGTTCATCAAAGCGGCCTTCAAAAGACGTAAGTTGCCTCTGATGGTGAGGCTGCTTTCGTCGTCCAAAGCCTCGTATTCTATCATAAACCGAAAATCGGTATGGATATGCTTGAGGTCGTCGGCGATGTCAAAAATCAGTTCATCAACCCTGACACTATCGCGTTTAAGTTGAGTGCCAGACTCGGTTTTGGCAATTTCGAGCAGCGAATTGATGATTTCGCTTAGATTTTTGGTGTCTTCTTTTTGATGTGAGATAAGTTCTTGAAGTAGCTTGGGGTTGGTTTCTTTTTCGATACGCTCAAAGTTGGATACCAACACGGCAATGGGCGTTTTAAGCTCGTGCGAAATATGATGAATGGTGTGTTTTTGGAAGGCAAAGGCTTCGGTCATGCGTTTCATCAATTCGTTGAATTTTTGGGCCAATACCGCAATTTCGTCTTTGGAGGCTTCGACTTCTATCGGTGAGTACCCCGCCTCGATGTCATAATTGATGATTTTTTGGGTAATCGAAATAAGTGGTGCAGTGATTTTGTTGGAAAGTAGGTAGGAAATAATGACCACCGCTATCGCTATCAAAAAGAAAGTGGCCGTCAAGACATAACGAAGGTAGTTGAGTTTGGAATAGCCGAATTTGTCGTAGGCTTTGCTGATGCCGAAATAGGTTTTGCCTTCATTCTGAAAATACAGCCCTACCACATCGTAAAGTTCGTCTTTGTCTTCATACCATTCGTTTTGAGCCGATAGCTGCGCCAGTATTTTCTTGGGATAGCGTATGGGAGTATCATCTACGCTGGAGTAAACCAATTTTTTTTGTTCGTCGAAAATCAAGATTTTTTCATTGTACAAACTATTGATAGTCAGACGGTCTATGGCTTCTGTCAGGTCTTTGTCGGCTTTTTGGACTTCGCTCAAAAAAAACAGCGTGGACTTGATTTTTTCTTTCTGGCGTTGCTGAAATTCTTCTTCGCGGTATTCGGCAAAAAGGGTATAAATAAAGAGCATCGCCAAGCCCGTTAGTGTGATGATGGTCAGCGAGAAGGAGAGCAATATTTTTTTGCGTAAGCTCAAAGTAATGCAGTTTGATGATGACTTTTGAACGTGGATTGAGGGATTGGGCTAGTCGTCGCTAAGGTAATAGCCGTAGCCGATTTTGGTTCTGATGGTATTTTTTTGAAAAGGTTTGTCCACTTTGTTGCGAAGGAAATTGATATAAACTTCGATGGTGTTGGTATTGGCATCTACGATATTTCCCCAAATTTCCTTGATGAGCTTGTTTTTGGCGACTAATTCACCTTTGTTTTCGATGAGTTTGACCAAAATTTGAAACTCACGTGGTGTAAGCGTGATTTCTTGCCCTTGCCTCGATGCTTTTTTAGTTTTTGTATTTACTACGATGTCGCCAAAGGTGATAGTTTCGAGTTGGGGGGCTTGGTTTCTTTTGATCAGGGCATGGACTCTCAAAATGAGTTCGCGCATATAAAACGGCTTGGTCAGGTAGTCGTCGGCACCGCAGCCATAGCCTTGAATTTTGTCTTCGAGTTCGCCGAAGGCCGTCAGCATGATGACGGGGGTAGATTGGTTGATTTGCCTGAAATCTTTACAAATATCGTATCCGTTTTTGCCGGGCAAGTTGATGTCCATGACGATACAGTCAAACCTTTCGCGTTTTAGAATCCGGTCGGCAAGCAAGCCGTCATAAACGCTGCTTACCTGAAAGTTTTCGGCTTTCAGGGCCTCGCTGATGTTTTGGTTGAGGGTATGGTCATCTTCTATGAGCAAGAGGTGCATTTTTGAATTTTTTTATTCTACTTTCAAAATAAAGCCCATGCCAGCTTTGGTATGAATCAGTTTTTGGTCGAAGGCTTTGTCAATTTTTTTTCGGAGATAATTGATATAAACGTCAATGAAGTTGGTACCGGTATCGTAGTGCATATTCCAAACTTTCTCGGCGATTTCTACCCTTGTCAATACTCGTTCGGGGTTTTGGAGCATATATTCGAGCAGGCTAAATTCTTTGGGAGTGAGGGGGATTTCGTGGTCGTTTCGTTTGACAGTCTTGGTGTGGAGGTTCATTTCGAGGTCGGCGTATTTGAGCAAATTGCCCGTGAGGGTGGACTTGCGCTGATGTCTTTTGATCAAGGCCCTGATTCTGACGACCAGTTCGCGCATTTCGAAGGGCTTGACCAAATAGTCGTCGGCACCGGCATCGAATCCCTCCACTTTATCGTCGGTAGTGCCGAGGGCTGTCAGCATGATGATAGGCAGGTCGGGCTTGTATTGGCGTATTTCTTTGCAAAACGAAAGCCCGTCTAACTGCGGCAGTACGATGTCGGTAATGACCAAATCGTAGTCTTTTTGGAGAACAAGTTTTTTGGCAAGAAGGCCGTCGTAGGCTACTTCTATGTCAAATTCTTGCTCTTCTAATCCTCTTTTGAGGAGTTCGGCTACGCGCTGGTCGTCTTCGATGATGAGGATTTTCATGTTTCAAAAGTGATGTCAATTTTCTTTCAAGGCGCGTATTTGTCTTTCAGGTCATTGATAGGTTTTTCGATAAAATGCCACGAAACCGCCGCCACTACCGTCGTAATCGCAAAAAGCAGCAGTACTTTGGCGATGTGGTATGGGGGCAAGTCGGGCATAGTGGGGCCAAGGTGGAGTTTGTTGAGCAGCCGTACTACGGGGTGGGTGGGAGGCGTATGGTAGAAATTATACACAAAATTGTGATAGACGTACAGCCCGTAGCTGATTTTGCCGAGGTAGTTGCTGACGGGGTTTTCGAGAACCCACTTAAACCAGCCTCGGTAGCCGAGTACGGCCCCACCTATCAAAAACATAAAAAACACCGACCCTGCCAGCCGCTCCCACACGTTGATGTAGAAGTTTTGGTCTTTGGTGGCTCCGTTTTCTTTGGCCTCATGCGAGAGGTAAAAAACGAAAAATAAAAAAGCCAAACTGACAAAAAGATAGAGGCGATTGTGGTAAACGCGCTCAAAAGTGGCTTTGTGATAGACCTGCAAATATGCCATCAACGCCCCCAGCCCGAAGGCATCGAGGGCGGTGGGCATGAGTACATACTGCACATACCAGGGCTGACCCGTAACCCAAAAATACACCCGTAGCCCTACACTCAAGACTGTCAGTATCACAAAAAAAGACACCAAATACCGCCTCGGAATGAAGAAAATCAGTATCGGGAAAAAAATATAAAACTGCTCCTCTACGGCCAGCGACCAAAAGTGGTCTGTTACGCCCAGCCATGTTTTTTGGAGAGCTACATAGATATTGGAGGCATACAAAAACTGCCAGAGTTCTTTGCCGCGCACGGAGGGGTCGCGTAGGAGCCAGAGCACGATAAGCGACAAATAGTAAATCGGGAAAATACGAAGTGTACGCCTGATGTAAAATTTGCGGAGGTATTCTTTCAGTCCGTCGGGTTTGTCGTAGTTTTTTTCTTTGCTGTAGATGAGGATACGGGCAATGAGAAACCCACTCAAGACAAAGAACAGATTGACCCCCATGGCTCCAAAAGGCAGCGGATTGCGCTCGGCCATCCAGTGATCCCAAAGTACCAAAGCTACTGCGATAAATCTTAGTCCGTCGAGTTGTATGAGGTAGTTGTCGTGGTGTTTTTGCATGAAAAATAATTCTAAACTTCTTTAAAATGGTACGGTATGGGGCAGAGGTCAGGGTTCGTTTACAAAAGTGGCTTCATAGTCTTTTCGGCTCAGTACGGTGTCGTAAAGCCCTACGTCTTGGCCTTGGTGTCTATTGATTCCGATGTAGGCTAAACTGGCATCTTCGTAGCGTTTGAACTTATAGACGGCATCGTTCATGAGAGCGGAGTTGAACACCCCCAAACTGACCAACAGCTCAAAGTCTTTGACAGAAAGGCCCGTTACTTTTTTGAAAAGCCCCGGCTCCAATTGGGTGATTACGTCTTTCAAACTTCTCTCTCTAAAATCTGTCAGGTACATAAACACCGGAATCCGTGTGGCAAATTTGATGAGTTTTTCTTGAATTTGCTTTCTTAGGCTCTTGTATTCTTTTTCTTCGTCAGAGAGTTGCTTTTTTTCTTTCTTAGTCAGTTGGCGGTCGTTGGCTTCTGTTTTGGTTTTTTTGACGGCTTCCGATTTGTTGATGATCGTTTCGATGTCTTGATTAAGATTTCTGAATCCTTCGATGTTCATCAAGGCATTCATGGCTTCTGGGTTGGCTATGAGTCGCGCTAAGGTGTGGTTGTCCACATTGACGAGCAAGGCACTTTCCCAGCGTCTTGCCAAAAGCGTGGCGGTAGTGCCGCTCATGGCCATGTCCAAGATACCGGCGGCATCTACTTGCTTCATCGAACTGCCATCATAAGCCAATACAGGCAGGAAGTTGATAAACTCTTCTACATTTTTTTCGGGGTTCGATTCATGGATATTCAACCGACAGGCATAATCGGCAATCTGCCTCAACGCCCGATTGGGAGCAAAGTCAAATACATAACATTCTTCTTTGAGAATGTCTTCTTTGTGGGGTGAGTGGCTGTCGGGGTTTTTGATGACCCAGGGGGTTTGTACGCGGAAGGCTGCCTGAAAATAGGTTTCGGGGCTGGCGGCATTGCGTAGCATAAAAATACCCGTCCACGGCTTGACCGATACGCCTGTGGTGAGTTTTCCGCAGGAAAGCGTAATAGTTTTTGATTCCAGCGGATTGTCGGTCATGGCCTCTAAAACTGGCGGTAAAGCATTTACCCCAATGCCTGCCTTTGACCCAGCAGCTACTACTACGGTGTAGTCGTGATAAAACTTGTTTTGACGCTGACGCAGCAGATGCGCCATGGCATAGCAAGCCGCCACAGTCGGCAAAAACCAAAAGGTATGATTGAGTACACTTAGCAACGGTGCGTGCGAAAAGGGAAGCGGCGGCTTTTTGGCACCCATTTTCAGGTTGTCTATGGTGGTTTCGCTGAATGCGCCCCGAATCAGATCCAACCATTTTTGCACTTCATCTTCATATTTGAAGCGCGCTCGTGTGCCTTCGCCTTCTGCCGAAAAAAACACATTCAAATCAAAACCGTCAAACTCGCCCAATTCGGCTATTTGGCTGATGGAGTCGGGTAGCTGGTAGGTCATCAGGACCATTCGGGGCAAGGCAGCGTAAGGGTTGGCCTCGTTGGCGGCATTCTCCGAAAGTGAAGGCTGCCACTCGGCTTTGGCGCGCTGCTCGTCCGAATACGTCCAGTTGAAGATTTGCTCTTCGATAAACTCCCCCGAAGCTATAGCGCGGAAGGGCGTACCGGATAAGTACAAATAATGGTTGGTGGTGATAGGCATGGCTTCTTCATCAAAATACTCTATGCCCTCGCCTTCGCCAAATTCGGCTTCTTTTTTGCTTTCGGCTTCAAAGAGTTCTTTGGCATTTTCTCGCCATGCACCGTAGTGGTATTCGTCGAAAATGACGCAGTCCCAGTGCGTGGCGTGTACCCATTCGTTTTTGGGTTTGATGCCTCCGGCAGGGTTTTTGCCCAAATAATCTTGAAACGAACCAAAACAAACGATTGGCTTTTGGGGGTCGGCTTCTTCCCATGTCAGACTATGGCGGGAGATAAACTGCCAGCCCTCAAAATCTACGTGGGTCATGAGGTCTTCTTGCCAAGCACTTTGTACGGCAGGTTTGAAAGTGAGTACCAACACTTTTTTCCAACCCATTTTTTTGGCCAACTGGTAAGCCGCAAAGGTTTTGCCAAAACGCATTTTGGCGTTCCAAAGGAAATGGGGCGTTTTGTTGGGATTTTCGGCGGTGATATTCTTAAAATACGCGATCGTTTTTTCTACGGCTGCTTGCTGCTCGGGACGCATTGCGAAAGTCAGTGTTCGAGGGGCCTCGGTGCGTTGGCCTGTTTTGATTTCCCATATCGCTCTGCGCAAATCGTTGAGCGTGCATCGGAACCATTCGCCTTCAGGATTGGCAAAGCCTTGCCGGCGCAAATGGCGGTGAATATCGTGGTCAGTGAAACTGCTGCCGTCGCGCCTCATAGCTGATTCTTCAAATACAATTTTATAGGGAATAGCGGCAGTGCCTAACTGCTCTTTGATGCGTGTTTGTACATCACGGTCGGTGTAGCCGATTTTGAGCAAACCCGCGTGCGTAGCCACTCCCACCAACTCATACGCATATATGGTCGGGCAGGTGGACGGACGGGGTGGGAAGAAGGTTTTTTGAGTCATGGTACTTTAGGAGTAAAACTAATCCTCCATATTTTCAAAAAAATTCAGTATCCCACTGATAGTTTGATGAAAGCTCGTTGATCTATTTCTACTGACTTCAATATGAGGGGCTATCATTCTTGCTCCTGATACCTTTTGAAATTCAGGAATCATTCTTTTCAATTCTTGATACGCATTGCAGTTGTCGGGTATTCTGAATTTGGCTTTATGGATGTAGTTCTGGTATTTAAACTGTGAAAAAGCTTTACCGACGGCCTCTAAATCGCCAATGTACCAAGATTCGAGTTCGCGACAAACAATTCTGACCAGCCGTGGG
>JBKBKL010000117.1:0-13502 GCA_046294665.1 Runella sp. | reverse complement strand
AACTATGAACTCTCGTCGTAATTTTCTGTCGCAAGTGAGCGGGGCGGCTTTGTCGCTCTCGCTCATGCCGTCTTTGGGTCAAGCCTCCTCGGCCAACCAACAACTTCGGGTAGCCTTAGTGGGTCTTGGTAGCTATGCCGAGCGTGTTGCTACGGCTATGAAAGATTGCAAAATGGCCAAGTTGGTAGCAGGGGTTACGGGTACACCTGCCAAAATAGAGAAGTGGAGTAATCAGTTTGGACTCCCCAAAACAAGTTTTTACAGCTATCAAAACTTTGAAGACCTCCGCAACAACCCCAACATAGATGCCGTTTATATCTGCCTGCCCAATTCGATGCACCATGAGTACGTGATTCGAGCAGCGCGTATTGGCAAGCACGTCATCTGTGAAAAACCCATGAGCGTAACCGTCAAGCAAGCCGAGGAGATGATAGCTGCTTGTAAGAAAGCCAATGTCAAACTTTACATCGGCTATCGTATGCACTTCGAGCCACACACGCGGGCGTTGGTACGTATGCGTGAGCGAGGCGAACTCGGCAAAATTATGCACGTCAATGCTTATTTTGGCTTCAAAATAGGCGACCCCACCCAATGGCGGCTCAAGAAAAGTCTGGCAGGTGGAGGCGCGCTCATGGACGTAGGGATTTATTGCATCAACGCCGCCCGCTATGCCACTGGCGAAGAACCTATCTGGATTTCGGCCCAAGAAAGCAAAACCGACCCAGTCAAATTCAAGGAAGTGGACGAAACGATTACGTGGCAAATGGGCTTCCCAAGCGGGGTGATTGCCTCTTGTGCTACTACCTACAATTTCAATCACTTCGAGCGACTCTATGTGGTGGGCGAAAAAGGATTCGTCGAACTTAGCCCTGCTTACAGTTACGGCCCTATCAAAGGCCGTACTCACAAAGGCGAAATGAGTTGGGATACGACCAAAATGCACCAAACTTGGCAAATGGACGGCATCGCCGATTGTATCCTCAACAACACCCCTGACCCCAACGTATCAGGCGAGGAAGGGTTGAAAGATATGCGTGTCATTGAAGCGATATATAAGTCTATCGCAGCAGGAGGCAAAAAAGCGATGATTTGACCATCAGTAGCTCAAAATCGTGAACTCCGTGCGGCGGTTTTTCTGGTGTTCTTCTTCGGTCTTAGCATTTTTGATGATCAAGCGCGTTTCGCCGTATCCTTTAGCTATGAGGCGTTCTTTATCTATGCCATTCTGTACGATGTAGTCCACTGCAGCTTGGGCGCGGTTTTGAGAGAGTTTATTGTTGTAGGCATCAGAAGCACGACTGTCCGTATGCGAACTCAGCTCAATCTTGAGCGTAGGGTTATCTTTGAGGATTTGTACCAACTTGTCTAACTCTACGGCTGCATCGGCTCTGATATTGAACTTATCTAAATCATAGTAAATATTTTCTAAGACAAAGGTTTTGTTTAATGCCAATCTGTCCAATTTGACTGAAATACGGAATGTAGTATCGAAGACAGCCTTTTTTCGGAAGATTTGAGGAATAGCCCGCCCTGCCATGGAGAATGGCTCGCGTTTGGAGATGAATCCATTTTTTTCAAACAACAGCGAATACTCTTTATTTTCTTCCAACGGGAACGTGCCAAAAATACCACCGCCACGAGTAAAGCCCTGCGCTACCAAACTATCATTTTCGATATCATATAGTCTGACAATAGCCGAATCGAGCATAGCCGAAGGTATTTCGTTGGTGGCTACAGTACCTTCCAAATAATAATTAACGATTTTGGGAGCTTCGGGCTGCCCTATGGTACGACGACGGGGGTCGTTGGGGGGGAGGTTTTCGAGTTCGGCTATTTGAGTAGAATCCAGCCCCACGCTTTCATCTTCAAACATATAAATATCGTCGTCGCCTTTGCCGCCTTCACGGTTGGACGAAAAAAAGCCATATCGCATATCATCGTCTGCAAATACCAACCCGAAATCATCAAAACGAGAATTGATAGGAATGCCCAAGTTTTCGACCGTAATCACTCCTTGTGAACGGGTAGCTACGAAAATATCCAATTTGCCCAAGCCGGGGTGGCCATCGGAAGCGAAATAGAGTTTGGCATCTGGCCCAACATACGGAAACATCTCATCGCCGGGGGTATTGATTTCTTTGCCCATATTAACGGGCTTGCTGAATCGCCCTGATGCGTCCATGTTGGCACGGTAGATGTCCACACCGCCGTATCCCCCGGGTCGGTCAGAACAGAAATAAAGCGTTCGGCCATCGCGCGAGAACGCGGGGCTACCGTCCCAAGCAGCCGAATCACTTACAGGCACAAGGCGAGGCTCTGTCCATTGCCCCCCTGCAAATCGGCTGATGTACAAATCCACGTTGGCTGTCCCTTTGCGTTTGCCGGTATTACCACGCGCAAATACTACTGTTTTGCCGTCTTTGGTAAAAGTTACGTTGGCTTCGTTGGCCCCTTCCAAAAACATAGATGTACTAAACAACTGCGGCTGCCCAGAGGTTTCTTCATAATTTTCAGCCAGTTTGACTTTGTAAATACCCGTCATGGGTAAGCCGTTGTTTTTATAAAGGGTGGACTTGCGCGAAGCGGCAAAAATCAAATCATTGTCTTTGACAAAAGGCGAAAACTCTGCACCGGGCGTGTTGAGTTTTTCTAAATTTTGTACTTTATAGTACGTCTTTTTTTGTTGTATCAACTCTATAGAGCGAAGCGTGTAAATTTCACGATTGGCTTTTTCGAGAAAAACTTTGTTGGTGGGATTCGTGCCAATATAATTCTCTAATTGGGTAATGGCTTCGCGATATTTGCCGGCGGCTTTGAGTGCAAAAGCATAATGAAAAGGAAGGTCGGGCTGTGCGGCACCATTTTCTATGGCTTTTTGATAAAAAGGCACGGCCTGCTCAAAGCGATTGGACAAGCGGTAAGATTCGGCGGTCAAAAAATGAGCGCGCGCCAGTTCGTAGTTTTGGGCAGCAGCGGCCTGTAAGTCTTTGATAGCCAATTCGTATTCGCCATCGTCAAACTTACGAACACCCTGCCGAAAGATGGATTGTGTAGAGTTGCAAGCTACAAATAGAGCCAAGAGGGCTATCCAAACCACTGCCGAAATAAATGTATTTTTTTGCATAGGGGTCAATAAAAAAGCTTTGGCGGCTAAGTTAGCAAAATGATTTTTTCTGCTATACTTAAACGCCAAAACTTTACAGAATGTTGTTATGACTCAACTCCATTCTCTGTCCCAAGAGTCTTTGGTATTCCATTCGTCGGTGGGAGCAAACCACTTTTGGTCTTTCATCAAAAACTTCTTGGCTACTTCCTCATTGAGTTCGACACCGAGGCCGGGCTTGGTCGGTACAGGTGCAAACCCATTGACTACCAGCGGCTTGTCGCCCGTTACGATGTCTTCCCAGCCTGCTACGTCCACGCCGTGATGTTCGAGGGCTACAAAGTTTTCGGTAGCAGCCGCACAGTGGACATTGGCCATGAACGAAATCGGACTACCAGCAAAGTGCATGGCCATCGGAATACCGTGTTCTTCGGCGTAGTCGCCTATTTTTTTGGTTTCTAAAATCCCCCCCGACGAAGCCAAGTCTGGGTGAATCATGTCCACTGCTTTGGCATCAATGAGTTTGATAAATTCTTCTTTCAAGTAAATATCCTCTCCTGTAAGCGTCGGCGTTTCGAGGGCATCGGAGATTTGCCGCCATTGGTCAGTATAAAACCACGGTACTAAGTCTTCGAGCCAAGCCAACTGGTATTTTTCTACGGCTTTGCCAAGTCGAATGGCGGTATTGACATCAAAATGCCCGAAATGGTCGGCGGCCATGGGTATTTCGTAGCCGACTCCTTGTCGTATTTGGGCTACATAATTGGCGATGTATTCTAACCCTTTATCGGTGATTTGTATTCGGGTAAAAGGGTGTTTGGTTAGATTGTAGTTGCCTACGATTTTGAGTTTACTGTCTCGCTGGGTAAGTTTCCACACATTAGCACCGATGAGCATACCGGGCTTGTCGGCCAAAAGCCCAATGCCAAAGTCCATTTTGAGGAAGGTGTAGCCTTTGTCTAAGCGTGTTTCTTTGAGTTTTTTGGCAAACTCCGCAGGGTTGCTGATTTCGGGGGTATCAGCGTAGAGGCGTACCTCATCGCGAAATTTCCCACCGAGCATTTGATAAACCGGTACTCCGTAGGCTTTACCGGCCAAATCCCACAAGGCCATTTCTACGCCACAAACCCCACCAGCGGCACGGCCATGATTGCCAAATTGTTTGATTTGTTTAAATATCTTCTCGACGTTGCAGGGGTTTTGCCCAAGCAGTCGGCTTTTGAGCATGAGCGCGTAGTTGGGGCTGGCGCCGTCACGTACTTCGCCCCAGCCTACGATGCCTTGATTGGTGTCAATTCTGATGATAGGGCTTCTAAACGGTACTCCCTGCAAGTGAGCAATGCGCAAATCTGTGATTTTGAGTTCGGAAGGTTTGGAAGCCCGATTGACTTTCTGGGTTACATACTCCATTTCTTGTTCGGGCTGGCTATCGAGCATCATACCCACCGACAGCCCCCCCAACAGCCCACGTTTCAAAAAATCACGTCGTTGGGTTTCTTTGGGGGTATGGGAGGCAGGAAGTTTGAAACGGTTCAAAATGTTTTTCATGATGATAAAAGGGGTTTGATTTGAATAGTAATACAAGATTCTTACAATTTTTTCAGATAATATTTCAAAATTCAACATTGGTAAAAGTTAGAAGTGTAGAAAACTTAATCCTTCGACTTTTGTATCAAAACCCCTTCTCCCCAAAGGGTAAAAATTCAACCAACTCCATCAGGGGACATGGAGTCTAAATTTCCCTTTGTTATGATTCAAACTATTCTTTCAAAAATCGGCATGAAACCCCCATCGGGGGCATGGGGGCTGGCTGTTTTATTTTTGGTTTCAATTTCGGCCTTCGCCCAAATCCAAGCCTCCAAAGATTTGATTATGTTTTATACGCAAGAATGGAAAGGCGAGCGTTTTGCTGATGGCCGCCCCAAAGTCCCCGATGAGTTGGTAGCACGCTTGGCCAATGTTTCGATTGAGGAAGCATGGGGAGTGTTGCGGGGCGAGGGGTACTTCAATCAGTTTGAAGGTAATTTTCAAATCATACACCCCGAAAAGCCGCTTGTAGGCCGCGTCGTAACGGCACAGTATATGCCCGCACGCCCCGATATGGAGCGACCTATCAAGGAAAAAGGCAAAGCCGAAGGACGCAAAGGCAATACCAACTCTTGGCCGATTGATGTCTTACAAATCAATGATGTCTATGTAGCCGATGGCTATGGCAAAGTCATAGACGGTACGCTCATCGGCGACAACCTCGGCAACTCCATCTATGCCAAATCAAAAACAGGAGTAGTATTTGATGCTGGCGTGCGCGATTTGGAGGGTTTGACGGCCATTGATGGCTTTGTAGCTTTCACACGCGGCTACGACCCGTCGGCTATCAAAGACATGACCATGACCTGCATCAACTGCCCCATACGTATAGGTAGGGCTTCTGTACTACCCGGCGACTTGGTATTGGGCAAGCCCGAAGGAGTGATTTTTATACCTGCCCACTTAGCTGAAAAAGTCATCACGACGGCGGAGTTCATCGCCCTGCAAGATGAGTTTGGGCACAAGATGTTGCGCGAAGGCAAATATACCCCCGGCGAGATTGACATGAAGTGGTCGGAGGCTATCAAAAATGATTTTCGTAAACATATCAAAACCCGTACTGGCAAGACCTATCTGACCGAAGCCCAAATCGAGAAATTTTTGTCGAAAGAATAAGTAAGTAGTTAAATATCAACTCTGTATGCTGTAAGTAACAGGTTCAAGAACCTTTTGCTTACAGCATTTTGTTTGTCTAACAAAATCTCTACTTATGCCCAATTTCCAACTTATCCATTCCAATCCCGAACCTCTCAAAAACTGCCTCGTAGTCGAGATTGACGGCTTAAAAGTGTCCAGCCTCAAGGTATTTTTTGACAAAATGAGTAAGGCTTTGAGCTTTCCTGATGATTTTGAATTTAATCTGGAATCTTTCGACGACATGATGTACGACTTGAGCTGGCTCAACGTACCCAAAATCGTCCTTTATTTTACCAATTTTGAGGCGTTTTTGAGTACCGAAAAAGCAACTAAACGCGCCGAAGTACTCGAAATACTCGATGTAGCCGCCGAAGAGTGGAAGTGGGTGGACGAAGACGAAGGTATTCCGCAAAAAGAACTCAATATATGGATTCAATACTCGCCAAAAACTGCCGAGATATTGCAAGCAGTAGGGATTGGTTTTGAGGTAGAAAGTCAATAGAAAGCATCTTCGATATGATAAACTTTGGGTTCGCGGCCGCCCAAAACAACCGATATGACATCAAATCTAATATCGCCCTGCCAATCGGTATCGAAAATATAATGTTCGGCAGCTTTCATGATAAGCCGCCGTTTGGTAGCATCTACAAACTCTTCGGGCATTCCATAGCTTAGATTGGTGCGGGTTTTGACTTCTACAAACACCAAAATCTTGCCCTTTCGGGCTACCATATCTATTTCTGCATGGCGGTAGCGATAGTTGGTTTGAAGGATTTGATAGCCTTTTTCTTGCAAGTAGGCTTTTGCTTTTTCTTCCCCTTCTTTACCTGTTTCCAAATGTTCAGCCATCATTTTTACTGTTATTGTTTCCTCTGTTAAGGAACATTTTACAAATTTTGAAGATACGTGTCGTTCAAAGGTCGTTATTTTTGTGAAAAAACTGTCATGGAAGGATTCAAAGAAAAATACATCTATCCCTTTACAGATTTTGGATTCAAAAAACTCTTTGGGGAAGAACCTAACAAAGATTTGTTGTTAGATTTTTTGAATGAACTTCTCAAAGATTATGAGGGTCAGATTACAGATTTAACCTATCAAAAAAGTGAGCAACTGGGGTCTAATATTGCCGATCGAAAAGCCATTTTTGATTTGTATTGTACCAACGAACGTGGTGAACGCTTTATCGTAGAGTTGCAGAAGGCCAAACAAACTTTTTTCAAAGATAGAACCGTATATTACGCTACGTTCCCCATACAAGACCAAGCCCAAAAGGCAGCGTGGAACTACGAACTCAAAGGTGTCTATGTGATTGCGATTTTGGATTTTGTTTTTGACGAAAACAAAGAGTCCAAACAAAAGTATCGCTACGACATCATGCTGACTGATATCGAAACTTGTAGGGTGTTCTATGATAAACTGACTTTTGTTTATTTGGAAATGCCTAAGTTTGACAAGGACTTAGAGGAGTTGGAAAGTAGATTTGACAAATGGATGTATGTCTTGAAACATCTCAATAGGCTTGAACGAATCCCCGAAAAGCTGAAAGGGAAAATATTTGAACGTTTGTTTGAAGTAGCCGAAATAGCCAAATTTGACAGATCTGAGTGGATGTCGTATCAAGACAGTTTGAAATACTATCGGGACTTGAAAAACTCGTTTGATACTGCACGAGAAGATGGATTGGAGCAGGGGCGTTTGGAGGGACGATTGGAGGGGCGATTGGAGGGGATAATGGAAGGGAAAATCGAAACTATCAAAACTGGATTTAAAGAAGGGCTTAGTATAGACTTTTTGTCTAAACTCACAGGTTTGACTGCCGAAGAGATACGCCAAATCATCGAAGAAAAGTAGCTTTGAACAATAAATCACAATAAACACTCATAAACAATGCAATACCGCAGATTTGGACGTACTGACTGGCAAGTAAGTGAAATAGGCTATGGCATGTGGGGCTTGGCAGGTTGGACTGGCTCCGATGAAGAAGAATACAACGCTGCCCTCGATCGCGCTGTCGAACTGGGCTGTAATTTTTTTGATACCGCTTGGGGCTATGGGAAAGGCTTGAGCGAGCAAGTGCTGGGTCGCTTGGTTCAACGCCATTCAGATAAACGGCTCTATGTCGCTACCAAAATTCCGCCTAAAAATTTTACATGGCCGTCGAAATCACATTTTACATTAGAGGAGTGCTTTCCAGCTTCTCACATCATCGAATACACCGAAAAAAGCCTTAAAAACCTAAATGTAGAAACGATTGATTTGCAGCAGTTTCATGTATGGGAAGATGCTTGGGCGCAGCACGACGAATGGCAGAAAGCCATACAGCAACTTACCAAACAAGGAAAAGTACAGCACTGGGGCATCAGCGTTAATCGCTGGGAGCCCAATAATGTACTCCATACGCTTCAAACAGGACTGATTTCGGCAGTACAGGTGATTTACAATATCTTCGACCAAGCCCCAGAAGACGAATTGTTTCCTTTGTGTCAAAAACTTGACATCGGTGTTATTGCCCGTGTGCCTTTCGATGAAGGTACGCTTACAGGAACATTAACCAAAGACACTACCTTCCCTGCCGACGACTGGCGTAGCACCTACTTTGTACCCGAAAACTTATCGGCAAGCGTAGAAAGAGCCGATGCACTTCGTCCTCTTATTCCAGAAGGTATGACTATGCCAGAAATGGCCTTGCGGTTTATTCTCCAAAATCCAGATGTTGGTACAGTAATTCCGGGAATGCGTAAGCTACGCCACGTAGAGGCCAACATGGCCACCAGTGACGGGATTAGACTTGCAGGAGAATTGATACAAAACCTAAAAAAACATCGCTGGGACCGAACCCCCACAAGCTGGAGTCAGTAGTGGCTTTGCCTAAGAAAAGGTTTCAGAAAACTCAAAAATACCCATTAGCCAAAGCAGTACTGATAGCCTGTCTGAATGTTTGTTTTCAATGGTTGCGGCCTTTCCAGCCAATCAAAAATACACCCAACAGCACAAGAAAAGTCCCCAAGATTTGTAGAAGCGAAATGAACTCATCAAGGACTATCGTAGCTAAGAAAATCGTAAAAATCGGGCCGATGCTGTTGAGTAAAGATGTGTTACTTGCCCCTACACGCTTGATACCTGCCGCCAGCAAGAACGTCGGGACTACAGTCGAAAAAATAGCCATACCCAAGCCTATCAAATATACTTGTATTGGATAATGCCAAATCTGAAAACCATTGGCCATTAGGCAATGCAGAAAAACAGCTACTGTAGCCGAAAGCATGGCAAAAACAGTGAATTTTTCCGAGCCGATATGGGTCAGTATTTTATCACTTCCTACCAAGAAAAAAGCATAGGTTAGTCCGCTCAAAATAACCCAAAATGCTCCCAACGTAAGGTTTTGAGCAGAGATAGCACCAATGTTTTCTGAAAAAGCCAAAAAAATACCAGAATAGGTCAAAGTCAATGCCACCAGTTGTAAATGAGTAACTTTTTTCCCTCTCAACACAACATTGATGATCAGCACAAAGGTAGGATACATAAAAAGCAGCACCCGCTCCAAAGCTGCCGAGATATAATGAAAACCCAAAAAATTGAGATAACTGGATACATAATACCCCAAAACTCCCAAGCCTACGACCCAAAACCAGTCTTTTTGAGAAAATATAGGTACTTTTCTTTGATACCAAAGACGAAAGGCTACCAACACATAAAAAGGTGCCGCAAAACCCATGCGTAGCGTAAGGAGCGATATTGTATCTATCGGGTATTGGTAAGCAAGTTTGATGAAGATCCCTTTGAGGGCAAAACAAAAAGCCGAGAAAATGACCATCGCCGCCCCCAGCCAGTAATTTTTTTGAGTCATACTCCCAAAACCGAAAAACTTTTACCTTTGGTTCTTGATTACCAAAAATCATTTTTTCATCAACAACTCAACATCATGCAAGGCGTTTTTATCGTATCGGCCACTCGCACGCCGATTGGAAGTTTTGGAGGAAGTCTTTCTACTGTTTCGGCTCCCCTACTGGGAGCAGCAGCTATCAAAGGAGCAGTAGAACGAGCATCAATAGATGCCCACCTTATCGAAAGTGTGTATATGGGCAATGTCGTTTCGGCCAATTTGGGCCAAGCCCCAGCCCGCCAAGCGGCAATTTTTGGGGGTTTGAGCAAAAATACTACTTGTACTACCGTCAATAAAGTCTGCGCTTCAGGCATGAAAGCCATGATGATGGCAGCGCAAGACATCATGCTCGGCCACGCCGACGTAATCGTGGCTGGAGGTATGGAAAATATGTCGCAGATACCTTTTTATTTAGACAAAGCCCGTTTTGGAGGCTATGGCTATGGCAATGGTACGTTGATAGATGGCTTGGCCAAAGACGGCCTTACCGATGTCTATGGAGGTATGGCCATGGGTGTATGTGCCGATGCCACCGCCCAAAAATTTGAAATATCTCGCGAGGAGCAAGATGCTTTCGCCATAGCTTCCTACCAGCGAAGTGCCGCTGCTTGGCAAGCCGGATACTTCGGGGAGGAAGTCGTTTCGGTAGAAGTACCCCAAAAACGTGGTGAACCTTTGATAGTCAGTGAAGATGAGGAGTACAAAAATGTAAAATTCGACAAAATCCCCACACTCAAAGCCGTTTTTACCAAAGAAGGTACCGTAACTGCCGCCAATGCCTCTACCATCAACGACGGTGCTGCTGCCACTATTTTGATGAGTGAGCGCAAAGTGGCCGAACTCGGCCTCAAGCCTTTGGCGAGGATTGTGTCGTTTGCCGATGCCGAGCACGAACCCGAATGGTTTACCACAGCTCCTACGGTAGCTGCCCCCAAAGCCCTCAAAAGAGCTGGACTATCAGTGAGCGACATAGACTTTTTTGAAGTAAACGAAGCCTTTTCGGTAGTGGCGTTGGCTTTCATTAAAGAAATGGGCATTGACCATTCAAAGACCAACATTTTTGGAGGAGCCGTTTCGCTCGGACATCCGCTGGGCTGTTCCGGAACTCGTATCGTGGTTACGCTTCAAAATGTTTTGAAACAAAAAGGAGGCAAATACGGCCTTGCGGCGATCTGCAATGGTGGCGGGGGAGCATCGGCCATGATCATCGAAAAAGTTTGATGAAATATCGTTATTTTCTGATTTACAAGCCCTTTGGTATGATGTCGCAGTTTTCTCGCGAAAACGACAAGCCCACATTGGCCGACATAGACTTCGATTTCCCTAAAGACGTTTATCCAGTAGGCCGCCTCGATGCCGATAGCGAGGGGCTGTTGCTACTCACCAACGATACTACACTTAACCACCGCTTGCTCAACCCCAAGTTTCGGCATTGGCGCACCTATTGGGTACAAGTAGAAGGACAAATTACCCAAGAGGGCATAGAAAAGTTGAAAATGGGTATCGAGATTTCGATTGATGGCAAAAAACATAAAACGCTGCCCGCTCATGCCGACATCTTGCTTGATCCCCCCCCACTTCCAGAGCGAAATCCTCCGATTCGCTACCGCAAAAATATCCCAACGTCTTGGCTTGCTCTGACCCTGTGTGAAGGTAAAAACCGCCAAGTCCGACGCATGACTGCCACCGTGGGCTTCCCTACACTTCGTCTGGTGAGGGCTGCCATCGAAAAAGTTGAGATAAACGGCTTACAGCCGGGAGAGGTAAAGGAAGTAGAACGCGGGTGGCTGTGGCAAAAGTTTAGGATACAATAAATATACATCTACCTATGCAAGTGGATTATTGAAGAAGTGTCTTGCGTCATTTCATCGCTTCGGCAATATCAATCATATACATCTGCCTTCCTTTTTGCTCATGCGTAGAGTCAAAAATGACCTTTGTGCCATTTCTATTGCTTTTGGGGTGGAGGTCGGAGCGCCATTCGCCGAAATATTCAGCAGGTGCTGGAAAATCCCCCAACTCAATGCGCCTATTTGTCGGTACGCGATATAGATAGGGAGTTTGGTTGCGGTTTTGGGGGCTGGCATAGTTGTCATTGAGTATCCAGTCGGTGCCATTGCCTACTGGTAGGTAGGTTTGATGGCCATTGGCAGGTATTTTGGTATGCCCTATCGGCGTAGTTTTTCCTGTAAAATCTTCCAAAAGATAAAACCCATACGGTTGATTATGAGGCTGTGTGAAAGCACAAATGGTGTGAGGGTCTTTCCAAATAAAATGTGAAGTAAAACCCGAAGGGTCAATACAATACAAGTTTTGACCGTCGGCATCTGCCGTAAACATACGCGTAACGAAGTTGGTCCGAGCCATTGTCTGTCTTTCTTCGAGTTTGGCGCGCCAGCGGTGCAAAAACGTAAAACGCGTACCGTCGTTGTTTACCAATAGATGATTAAACCAATGAAAGTTGTCAAGTACAGACGAGGGTTGAACTATTGTGCTGCTTTCGAGTGGAATACTGGCGATGTCGTGTATCGAAAATAGTAGGTGATTTTGGCCAGTTTTCAAGTCTATTTTATAAAGCCCGATTTCTTTGGGTGCTTTGATGTCGAGATAAGGGTCTTCGATACCTGCATAACCATAGCCTGGTCGTAGATTTTGGATACGATTGAACTCGGTCCCTATACCCCATTTCCCGTCGGGGCTTAGGGCATAGATGGGTTTGGGGAGGGTTCGCTTTTTACCTGTTTTGATATTGACAATACGAGATACATAACGTCCATTTTCAGTGTCATTCCAAATGACTTCGTGCAAAGACTGTGGAATAAACTGCAGCATACATCCCTGCTGCCACCCCCAGGCCCTGCTTGTACCGAGATCGGTCCAGCGGTTGTGGTCGAAGGTGTCTATCATGCCTACTACCACTTCATCTTGGGCTGTAGGCGAACGCCCCTCAAACGCCACTCGCATACCCAAAACATAGCGGTCTGTGGGGTCGGTTTGAAATTTGTCATAATAGCCAAACCAATGAAACCCTTTGGCAGGATTGGTGATTCGTTGAGCAGTACGGTGAGGGCGCAAAAGGTTATTTTTTTTCAATAAAAGTAACCCTGCTCCGTAAGAGAAGCCAGATTTTATGAATTGACGGCGGTTTTGCATTTTGTTAGGGTAGATATTGATACTATTTCAAAAGTATAGTAGCTTCTGATATACCTTTGATATATTCTATACCAATAAGTTACCTTTCAAAAATACCCCCCTTTTTCGGTGATTTCTTGAATCGTTTGTCCTTCATGTACCCAGCCGAAAATCTGTTTTTCATTTTCCTTGATTTCTTCAGCACGAAGCAGTACTTGATAGGCTATAAGGCGCGGTACGACCAGCACTCCATCAATATCTCCTAATATTACATCACCAGGTTTTATGGTTACGTCTCCGATTAGGAGAGGGATTTGATAGTGTGTGATTAGGCATCTTCCAAGACTACCATTAGAAATTCTGTGTTTATAAAAAACTGGAAAATTAGCCTCCAGTATTTGATGTGTATCTCTGATACCCCCGTCAATACAAGCCGCTTTTACTTTTTTTTCTTTTGCCGTAGCGGTCATTACCCCGCCCCAGAGTGTAGCTTTTTCGTCTTTGGAGGTATCCCAGACTACAAACGCATCTTCGTGCATTTGGTCGAGCATTTTTACCCGAAACTCCATTTCGCCACGAATCAAGGCATTGGGTGCGCTCTTGACTGTAAACGCAAAACCTGCTACAGTGTGGTACTCACGCAAAGGTACGATGTGATTG
>JBKBKL010000116.1:0-13517 GCA_046294665.1 Runella sp. | reverse complement strand
TGCTCTCGACCCTCTGGGCATCAAAGTTTATGCAGGTCATAGGGCCATAGCCGATGTAGTACAAATGGACTCGGTTGATACCGTTTTGACTTCTATGGTAGGCTACTCAGGGCTGATTCCGACCCTCAAAGCTATCGAGGCCGGCAAGCACATTGCCCTTGCCAACAAAGAAACCCTCGTAGTAGCAGGCGAACTCGTAACAAACCTTGCTCGCCAAAAAGGAGTCAATATTTATCCTGTGGACTCCGAACATTCGGCTATTTTTCAGTGTATCGTCGGGGAGTTTCACAATCCGATCGAAAAAATCATGCTTACTGCTTCGGGGGGACCGTTTCGAGGCAAAACCCGCGATGAGCTTCGGCACGTTACCAAAGCCCAAGCTCTCAAACACCCCAACTGGAGCATGGGTGCCAAAATCACGATAGATTCGGCCTCACTCATGAACAAAGGACTGGAAGTCATCGAAGCCAAATGGCTCTTTGGACTGGAGGCTTCTCAGATAGAAGTCGTAGTACACCCCCAAAGCATCATTCACTCCATGGTGCAGTTTGAAGATGGTAGCATCAAAGCCCAAATGGGTCTGCCCGATATGCGCCTGCCTATTCAGTTTGCGCTCACTTACCCTCATCGCCTCAAAGCTGATTTTCCACGTTTTGACTTCAGCCGATACCCTTCTCTTACTTTTGAACAGCCCGACCTCCAAACCTTCCGCAATTTACAGTTTGCCTTTGATGCCCTCCAAAAAGGCGGCAACATGGCCTGTATCGTCAATGCCGCCAATGAAGTAGCCGTGGCTGCTTTTCTGGAAGATAAAATTGGTTTTTTGGAGATGTCAGACCTTATCGAAACTTGTATGCAGCGTGTAGCGTTTATACAGAAACCAACCCTCGATGACTATATCCAAACCGATACCGAAACAAGAAAAATAGCCAACGAAATCATCGTTCCTACGCACTAATACACCAAACCATGCCTCAAGTCCTCCGCATACCTCATATAGACACCCTCAACGATGATGAGTTCTTCGCATTTTGTGAGGCCAATCGCCGTAGTGGTATGCACTTCGAGCGCGACAAACACGGCAACATTATTTTTATGTCCCCTACCGGAAGTATCGGAGGCCACAATGATGGCGAACTCTTTTTAGAGATAAAACTTTGGAACAGAATTTTCAGAAAGGGCTATGTATTTCCTGCCTCTACGGGATTTCTAATGCCCGACAGTTCTATAAAATCACCAGATGTATCCTGGATAACAAGAGAAAGGTGGGAGCAAGTACCACATCAATTACGAAAAAAGTTTGCCCCTATTTGTCCCGATTTTGTTGCCGAAATCATCTCCGAATCTGATACATGGACAGAGCATGAAGACAAAATGCGTGAGTATATGGCCAATGGCTGCCGCTTGGGGTGGTTACTCAACCCTATCGAACAACAATACATGATTTTTAGCCCCCAAAATACGAATCCCGAGAAACGTCCGTTTGAAATTATCAACGGTGGGGAGGTACTCAAAGGCTTAGAAATAGATTTGAGAACCGTCTTTGAGGATATTGGTTAAATGTAATGAGGGAAATTTTTTCAATTCAAATGAGATTCACACTTTAAACTTTTCACTTTCAACTTATTACTTAATAAAGCATGGAAACTTTGATAATGGTCGGTCAGTTGCTTTTGGGGATTTCGATTTTGGTAGGACTGCACGAATGGGGGCATCTGATTACAGCCAAGATGTTTGGCATGAAGGTCGAAAAATATTTCATAGGTTTTCCACCCAAAATTTGGTCTATCCAACGCGGCGAAACCGAATACGGCATCGGGGCGATTCCGCTCGGTGGCTTTGTCAAAATAGCCGGTATGGTGGACGAATCTTTAGACACCAAAAACCTTTCGGCTACCCCGCAGCCGTGGGAGTTTCGCGCCAAACCCGCCTGGCAGCGGCTTATTGTGATGCTGGGGGGTATCATCGTCAATGTCATCACAGGCGTATTGATATTCATCGCAATCACCTATCACAATGGCTACGATTATCTGGCAGCCAAAGATGTAAAATACGGCATTGTAGCCCATAAACTCGGCCAAGAAATAGGACTCCGTACCGGCGATAAAATCATTGCCATCAACGGTAAACCCTTCGACGATTTTGCCGATACGCGTAAAGTGTTTCTTGAGTCCAATAGCTACTACACCGTAGAGCGCGACGGCAAGACTGAAGATATTTATATTCCCAACAATTTTATTGAGAAAATCTCCGACAAAAAAAGCGCGGGAGAGTTTATAGACCCTATCTATCCCTTTAAGGTACAAGGTGTTACGCCCAAGATGCCAGCAGAAAATGCCGGTCTGCAAGCCGGCGACAAAATCATCAAAGCCAACGACCAGCCGATTCAGTTTTACCATGAAATCCGTGAGTTTTTGGAAAACCATAAAAAACAACTCGTATCCCTCACCGTAGAGCGTGGCGGCCAACAAATAGCTCTCGATGTGGACGTAAACGAAGAAGGAAAAATAGGCTTTTACCCCGAATTTTTGCTCAAAACTACTCATGTGGACTACTCGCTGGGAGAAGCAGTAGTCGTAGGCACCAGCAGGGCTTTCAGTGTCGTAACCGACAATATACGCGGCTTTGGCAAAATTTTCCGTGGCGAAGTATCCGCCTCAAAAGCATTGAGTGGGCCGATTGGCATTGCACAGATGTTTGGAGGTGTGTGGGACTGGGGGCGGTTTTGGTTTCTGACAGGTCTGCTTTCGATGGTGCTGGCATTTATGAATATCCTACCCATTCCGGCCCTCGACGGCGGCCACTCGGTATTGTTGATCTACGAAATGATTTCTGGCAGAAAGCCCTCCGACAAATTCTTGGAAGCCGCCCAAAAAGTAGGAATGGTCATCTTGCTCGGACTCATGGTCTTTGCTTTTGGCAATGACATCTTTAAGTTGTTTCGATGATGCTGTTGCCATTTGCTGAAAAAGCAATAATAGCTATTGAAAAGTTGAGAGATTATTGCCCAAAATTGTACTCGTTCAAAATTGATTTGCGAAAAAACCTAATATGTTTCTTATGATTATCAGAGGGTTACGTAGCTATTTTTTTGCAAACCTATGAGGTTTAAGTGTAAATTTGGACAATCTTATGCGTGTGTAGCAATAGAAGAAACATCTTTATTGAAATTGATTCATGAACCCTCTTATGCGTAATGGATATAAATTTTCATTTATTTTATGTTGTTTCTTCTTTGCGGCTTCAACATACCACGACTTCCACACCAGTATTACACGCATAGACTTCAATGCCAAGGAGCGGTCGTTTGAGGTAAGTATCAGGGTCTTTACTGATGATTTAGAAAATGCCCTCTCCAAAGAAAATGGCGGCAAGAAATTTGTCATTGCCAACAACGACAAAAACGATACTTACGTAGAAAAATACATCGAAAAACGTTTTGCCTTCCTCTCGCCCCAAAAACAAAAAAAAGCCATGTCTTACATCGGCAAAGAACAAGAAGCCGATGCTACTTGGATTTATGTAGAAGTGCCTTTTGGGGAGTCTATTGCAGGTTTTTCGATTCAAAACGACATCATGTTTGAGTTATTCGACGACCAAGTAAACCTCGTCAATATCAATTACAACGGCACTCGCCGTTCGTACATTTTCAAGGCCAAAGAGCCTGTCCATTTGCTGGGGCTATAAAAAAAGGAGATGCTCGTTTGAGCATCTCCCAAAACACAATCAATGAAACAATAATTACATCACTGAAATTGTAATCGGTCTGCTGGGGTCGGTTGTGCCTATCTTGATATTTTTGACTTTGACTTGGTCGCCATTGACAAACATGAGCTTGTACTCTCCTCCGCTCAATTCCGAAATATCCAATTTCAGGTGCGCCACTCTGTCTTTTTTATGAATGTTGGTATTCATGACAGTACGGTTGCGGTCGTCGAGCATACGAACCTCTACACGCTCGTTGAGAGGTTTTTCGACGATTACTTTCAAATAATATCCATTCTCTACCGGGAATGCCGCAGTACGGAGGGTTTCTTTACGGTTTTCGTCATTGGCTACTGCCGACAATGATACCAAAAGTGCAAAAACGGAAGCGATGAGGGTTTTCATGATGCTGGTGATTTGAATTGTTAAGTAAATGAATTATTAAAATTTTGATGCTGCAAAAGTCTTATGTAAATCTTAAAATGTAATTAGAGATGATTTAGAAAATCATTAGAAGTCATTGAAAAAGTCTTAATGAAAAGTTACATTTGTTGTAGTTTTTGGGGAAAATGTTGAATAAATTGTCTCTCACATATTTTATTGGGTACCTACCCAAATATTGAACAATGATAAGAGCCTTGATAATTGATGATGAACCCGAAAGTATTGATGTCCTTGAAATCGAGCTTAATCATTATTGTCCAGAAGTGAAGGTAATCGGAAAGTGTTACTCTGCCGAAGAAGGATTGATTCAAATTACTACAACAAAGCCCGATTTGGTGTTTCTCGATATATCAATGCCTTTCATGAGTGGTTTTGAATTGTTGGAGAAGTTAAATGATATAGATTTTGACGTTGTTTTTGTTACTGCATATGATGATTTCGCATTAACAGCATTCGAATTTTGTGCATTGGATTATTTGCTCAAGCCCGTAGCTGGTGATAGACTGTTGAAAACCATTGAACGCCTCAAAAAGAATCAAAAAAAATATTTCAACAAACAACTTCTTGATTTTCTATCAACAACTATTTACGGTGCCGGGCAAATTCCAAAAACCATCGCTTTCCCTACATTACATGGAGTAGATTTTATCAAAACAGATGAGATCCTTTATGCTGAGGCAGATGGAGCTTATATCCATGTGTTTTTGACAAACCAAAAAAAAATTTTTATTTCTAAAACTCTCAAAGAATTTGAAAGATTGGTCGAAAATCTAAACTTCATAAGAATTCATCACTCCTACATCGTAAACTTGAAGTTTATCAAAAAATACATACGAGGTGAAGGTGGAACCATTGTTCTAAGCGACGGCACCTCACTTCAAGTATCTCGAGCCAACAAGATGAAGGTATTATCTTTGATTAAAATGTTATAGCGTGCAAATACATGTTTACTTTCTATTTTTCATTTTAGGGCTTTTAGATACAAACAAGCTCTTAGCTCAAACCCTGCTTCAAATCAACCATATAGAAAACCGTATTGACCTTACTTCTCATAGTGAACTATTTATTGATTCAACCGGTGATAAAAAAATTGAGCAGGTAATTTCCCTTCACTTCAAGCCTCTCAAAGAGTTCTCATTTCCTAAAAAAGTAATTCAAAATTATAAACAACATTACTGGTTACGTTTTGGTTTGTTAAATACATCGCCCGATACTCTAAATCTTTTGTTTACTGCTGGATTTCATCATCACATCAGGTTATACGAGCCAATATTAATTGCAGAAAGCTCACAATATCTTTCAAAATCTGACAGACCTTTTTATGTAGATGCGAAGTACCTACCTATTATACTTCCACCCCTACATCAAAAAGTATTTTACGTAGAAATAAAAGATTTAATAGATGAAGGATTTGAAATAAAACCAGCTTTGCTCACCCGAAGCCATGCTGAGCATATTAAATTATATTCCATATACGACAACCAACAATTATTATTCCTTAATACTGGGTTCATTTATATTTTGATTTTCATGGGAATCTTCACGCTTTTACAGTTCTATTTTTCTCATGAAAAGTACTTTCTTTTCTATTCTCTTTATCTATTTTCTATGAGTCTATTCAATTATTGGGGGTTTTCACATGTAGCTTTAATATCAAATTTCATGACTGAATTTTCATTTTGGAGATTCTCATTGAGACAAGAATTTTATATTTTACTCACCAATTTTTTTTATTTTAATTTTTTATATGAGTTTTTACAGCTGCGTAAAATAGACAAGCCGTTTGGATTATATCTCTACCGATTCAAATGGATAATCTTTTTTTTCTTATTGCTGGATATAGTATTAACGTTGATTGTTCGCCGATTGGATTGGGCGTTTTATGCAATGTTTGTTGCTCAAATAGTACTTTCAGCAGGAGGTATAATTACTTTTTACTATTTAATTAAGATCAAGGGCACTGCGGTAAATTTTATAAAAATCGGAAGTCTGATGTTGCTTTTTGGGGCGATTATAGGCTATACGGCTATCTACTTTGACTTTTACCCCTCAAGCAATGAGTTATTTCCCTACTATCCACATTTGTATTTTGCTATTCTCACCTTGATTGAGATTTTATTTTTTTCTTTAGGAATTGGATACAAATTTTTGGAAACAACACAGCAAAAAACAAAACTTCAAAAAGAGATTGCAGAATCAACGCTTGATGTACTGAGACTTCAAATGAACCCTCATTTTATCTTTAACAGCCTGAATTCGATCAAAAGTTACGTATTAAAAGAACGCAATATAGAGGCGGCTCAATATCTAAATGATTTTGCCCAGTTGTTTAGAAGAGTACTCAATCTCTCTCGGGATCAAATCATCAGTTTAGATGAAGAAATTCAAACACTTAAACTATACGTTATTTTGGAGCAGAAACGTTTTCAGAATCGTTTTTAATTTTGTTTAGAGATAGATGATTCAATCGACCCCAAACAAATAATGATACCTACTCTGTTATTACAACCTTATGTTGAAAATGCCATTAAGCATGGATTAAACCCGAAGCCATCTGGGGGATTATTGAGAATAGGTTTTTATTTATTAAACAAATGCTTAGTATGCGAGATTGAAGATAACGGTGTAGGCAGGAGTCAGGCTCAAAATCATTCTAACCATGTTCATAAATCAAGAGGAATGAATATCCTTAATGAAAAATTGGATCTTTTAAGAAAAACTCAAAATTGGGACATCAAAGTTTTCATAGTAGATAAAACAGATAACTCTACAGGGACTCCCATCGGTACAATCATACGTCTTCATATCCCATTCTTTGATACCATTAGGCATTTTCCTTAACAGACTGTAAGCTAAATCCCGTAAACTACTCATACTTGCCTACCAACTATAAATTCAACCTTGAATCAGGTTTCGTGATAATTTATTTTTGATTTAAAACTCTAATCACCGAAAAAGTATGTATTCCACTGAAGACTTTTTCGTGAGTGATTATGTGATTTCCTCAAAAACTATTGAATCAAAAAATAAACATGAAAAAAATTCTATTCATCATCTGCTTGATCAATATATCACCCTTGTATCCACAAGTATCAACCAATCCTAATTCTATTGGAATCGGACAAAATACAAACTCTGTCATTCCACTTCATATCAACAAAAATGGTGAATTGATAAGAGTACAGGGCAACTCACCCTATATTTCATTTTGGGAGGGCAACAATTACAATGGCTTCATACAAGCCTTCAGCACTTCGTTGGGTATTGGCACAAAGAATAGTAGAGATTTGATTTTTTATATAAACGATGCCCCGAAAATGAGCATCAACGGTAATACAGGGAATATTAAAACTGAAAATTTATTACATATAAATGGAGGTTTAGCACTTACAAGCGAATTTTTTGCTGGTGGAAATTCGGGTGCATCTGGTCAAATATTGTACTCAAGTGGTCCAGGCGGTGCTCCTTATTGGGGGCCACCCCCTCCTCCAAAGTATGCTGTTGCTGCCAGAAATAATTCTGGGCAAACAATGACTACACCGGGAAGTTGTCCAGGCCCACAGTGTGAGTTTATACTTAATTTTCCAAATGAAGTATTTGATGACGGCAATCTACTTTCAGGGGGTGTTTTTACAGCAAAACATACTGGGGTTTACCTCGTAAAAATAAGGCTTCCGGTTCATTTGTATGATTACTATTCTATGGAGATAGATCTAAAAATTTACAAAAATGCTTCTTCTTCTCCTATTGACGTAGAGAGATTCAGCAACATTGTAGGTCATTTTGTACATCCAAGTTCGTACAATTTTGATAGGGTAATCGCCCATAACACCTTTGAATTTGAAAACATTTACAAACTCAATACCAATGATACCCTTACATTCAAATTGGCTCTACCAGGTTACAAAACCTACACCTTCTTTCCACGTATCTTCATTTACTCAATCTATTGAAACCATGAAAAACTCATTTGGAATCTTATTTATCCTTTTACTCTTATTCAGCTGTTCAAAAAAAAATTTGAATACTGAATTGCCTCCTGAATTCAAATTTACAGAACCAGCCTCATTGGCATTAGCCCAGCAGGCCATCATTACAGACCCATCAATCCCCGTTGGATACGTTGGGCTATTTGAAGATGTAAAATTACAAGTAATAGCTGCTGGAAAAAAAAATACCAAAGGAGAAATAACCCATTTGGAGAAAATAATAATGATTAACACTACTAACAAAGCATGGATAAAATATGATTTCAATGAAGCTTTCTTACCTTTTAAAGCAGAATCATCAAACAGTTATATCATAGAATTCAACAACTACTCGACCCAGAATAATCAAGTTGATGTGGTTGTCAAAAAAAAATCAGATGGCAGTGTGGTGGAATCCAAAAAAGGGGAGCCTGTTTACGCAGGGAATTTTGATTTAGCCCAAAAAGCAAAAGCCTACATGACCAATGGTATTGATTATACCAGAAGTAGTCGTTTATCAGGTTTACAGGTTTGTGATAAAACTATTGGGGGTATTGCGGCGGGTGTCTATATAGGTCAAAATATTGCGGCTTGTATCACATCAGGAATTGCTTTTCTTGCAGCCCCTGAAGCCGGGATTATTAGAGCCGTTTTGGCTGGTCGTGAGGCGTATAATTCTTGCTCAGAAACAAAAAAACTGATTGAAAATTTGCAAAATAATCGTCCAGCCTTTCAGTGCCCGGAATCTGGGGAATCAGAAAAATCTTGTTTTACAAATATCGTAACAGAAACAGGTCAAGCTCTTCAAAATTGTGGGCAAACAGTAGCCAATACATGGCTAACCAAAAAAGCGTGTGAATGTAACGACGAGGTGCGATTTCGTGATTTACTCGATGGAGTAGGCTCCAGTCAAGGCGACCCTCATCTTACTACTCACGACGGTTTTGCTTACGATTTTATGGGGCAAGGCGAATTTGTGGCAATACAAAGTACGACAGATAAACTCTTAGTGCAAGTAAGGCAAGAACCTCTATCGCCCAATGAAAAAAGAGCTACTATCAATACTGCCTTGGCTGCCAGATTTGACAAAGATGTCGTAAATATATTTGCCAACCCTTTCAAACTTTTAATCAATGGAGAAACACAACCCAGTAATTTTATTTCTAAACGATTATCTGATAATACGCTCCTAACAAAATCAGGTAATCAAATAAAACTTTATTCTGTTTACCATGATGAAATAATTGTTAGAGTCAATAATCATTTAGATTTTACCGTAAACCTCAATAGTGAACGAAAAGGAAAAGTACGCGGGCTGCTTGGCAACTATGACGGCAACCTTACCAACGATCTTATCTTGGCAGATGGGAAAGTACTCACCGATAAAACATTCAAAGGGTTATATCCTGCTTTTGCTGATTCGTGGCGTATCAAACAAAATGAATCTTTATTTACTTATGAGGCTGGTAAAAGTACTGCCAGTTATACAGACTTGAAATTTCCTTATCAAGAATTTTCATTTACTCCTTCTGCTTTCCAAACTGCCGAAAGTCGTTGTCGTCAGGCGGGTGTTACACGTGAGCCTTATTTGAGTCAGTGTATTTACGATGTAGCTTTGACTGGCGATATATCGTTTGCTGAATCAGCGAAATGGACTCAAAGTTTGACAAATTATACCTCTTTGCCTGTAAGCTCAGATTTGAAATACTTTCAAAACGTAAGGATTGAAGTAGGCTCTCGTCAAAATCAATCTGACATTAAAAATGTCATTGATTTTGATACCGGAAAGACTTTTACTTTGAATGAGGCCAAAAATAATGCCTCCGTTGATGCAATTGCGTTTTATGACATCATACAACATCGAATAACAACTTTTGCATTGATTAAATGGTGTGGAATCTCATGTGGCGTGGGTTCATTGAATAGTCTTCTAAATTCAATTGGCTGGTCAAATTGGAACAGAGGTATGTTATTTAATGCAGATGGGTCTGACAGGGCTTTGCGCTTGAAAATATCCAATTTTGATTTTTACAACGTTCAAAACGCCAATGGTCTTGCTAATTTACTTCAAAATAAACTCAATAAAAATTCTGAATATGATCACGCAGAAGCGATACTTGAAAGTTTTGAAAGAGGGATAGACAATCAGCATGTCTTCGCTTTTGTAACCTCAAATGGTAAATTAGGATTGTTCCGAATCGTAGGGACCGGCCTCAACCCCCTATCTAAAATAACCTATTATGATCTTGATATCAAAATTCAAAACTAAACCTTTTTACAACTATGAAAAATTTTTCCTACTCTTTGATGCTCACTATTTGGGCTATTCGAAGTGTCGCCCAAACTGATTTTGTACATACAACCAATACTTCTAACATTCGGCACAACTATACCATCCTCAATTACCCAGGACTCGATAATATGCCACAAATGGTAGTAGTAGTCCAACAACTTAGCGACGGTACTCCCAACAACCGACCCATAGGTGTTTGGTACACAGGCACACATTGGTCGGTATTCAACCAAGACCGTGAAAGTATGCCTGTGGGTGTAAAGTTTCAAATCAGTTTTCAAGCACCCGATGGTAATGCATTCTCATTAACAGCGAACACCTCAAATATTGTTAATGGACGACTTAAAATTGACAAACCTGAATTAAATGGGAATCCCAATGCACGTTTTTCATTTTCTCAATATTGGAGTAATGGCATATACAACAACTCGTTCGTATCCGCAGACTATGACAATGGCTTCTGGTACATTTACAACAAAAATGGGAATCCTGTACCTGTAGGAGCGGGATTCTCTTTTATTCTAAATTCTAAGGATCAATCACCTGCCAACAATAGCAAAAGATTTGACCTTGGAAATTTGAATAATAATGTTGTCTTAAATCCTACAATTCTTATAAATATCAATGAAATTAAAAACGATACAGATTTTGATAATTGGGGTTTTGAAAAGGGTTTAGTAGGATGGAGTGTTGGGAGAGGTAATGCCTTCGACAACCAGCCAACCGAAGGCGAAACCATGAATACTGACCGTGCCTTACGACGAATGGAATTAGCAAATGGAGGTATTGGAGGCGATTACTGGAAAGGAATGATGTACCATATCGGCATTAAGGGAAAAAATTGGGTGGGAACATCCGAAGGACAAACAGACGCTTCTACCGGTTGGCTTTACTCACCTGCCTTTAAATTGACCAAACGATACATTTCTTGTTTGGTAGGGGGGACCAAAAAACCAAGGCAAATTCGTGTAGAATTGCAAATGAAAAAATCAGAATTTGATGCCTTAACAGGCAACAAGGTATTACTAATGACGGGTGAAAATTTAGCACTTTTCACGCTGGCAGGGTTGAATGCCAATTCTGTAGATGGTGAGTACCAAATCATCAAGGTAGCATATCCTAACAAAGGTTCAGAAGATCTTGAGCGACTCCTATGGGAACTACCCAATGAAGCCATAGGTAAGACCTTTCGTATTCGGATCATTGATGATGCTACCGATGGTCATATCAATGTTGATGACTTCCTATTTACCAATCAACCTGTGCCAGTAATTGAAATTGACAATACCACTTACGATACCGACAAGCCTGTCTGGGGATTTGCCGATACACATGCTCATCCCACTCACAATCTTGGTTTTGGCGGTAAGACTATAGTCGGTGGAGCTGGAGGCGATATTGCACAGGAGTTTTCAAACGAAAAATGCCACCAAAATCACTCTATATTCGGAGCTGGGGTTAATAACAACCCCTTAGTTGCGACTTTTGACCGACATCACATGATGGGATACCCAGATTTTATAGGTTTTCCAAGATTTAATTCTAAACTTCATCAACAACAGCACGTAGATTGGATAAAACGTGCCTATGAAGGTGGTCTAAGATTAATGTGTGCTCTTGGAGTTACTAATTCATTTTGGGCAACAAGAGCTTTGGGCTTAGGAGCACGCCCTGATGCTCCTATTGATGATGAGGCTGCTTGTCTGCAACAAATAGAAGAAATGAAACGCATCACTGCACAGAATTCCTCATGGATGGAGATAGCCTACACGCCTCAAGAAGCTCGAAAAATCATTCTCAAGGGCAAACTCGCAATAGTTTTGGGAGTTGAAATGGACAACTTCGGGAATTTTAAAGATAAAGATTACATTTGGAGCGACAACTACCCTATGCCTCCATCAAAACCAATGGTAGAACTCCCTGACGATTTGTCTTCTGCAAGTAGATTAATTCAAGAAAAACTAAATTATTACTACAATTTGGGTATTCGCCAAGTTACTCCTATGCACTACATCAATGGCGTTTTTGGAGGTACTGCGCAGTTTAGGGCTGAATTTGGTATGATCAATAGAGCCTATCATAAAAAACCTTACGAACTTACTGATGGCTATCATGAAGGTATAGCCTTTCATTATCTAAAAAGTGCAGAGGAAAGTTTTTTTTCAAGATTTTTGGGTTCTGGAAACTTAACTGACCCAAACTACCCGCTTCTTGTTAGTGGTCCGGGTCGTTGTGTCAATTGTACAATCAGTTCAGTTACCTCTACCATGTGTGCTACCGGTTTAACTAACAAAGGTGAAATACTGTTCAAAGAATTGATGCGAAAAGGATTCATTGTTGATATGGAGCACACTTCCAAAGCCTCTGCTGATGGCATATTTTCTTTATCAACACGTTTTGGCTATCCTGTGATTTCATCACATACCGATCCTCGAGCATTGAGTTTTTTCCCAAGTTATCCAGCTCGGTTTGAAGGAGCAGACCAAGAAAAAGTACAAATCTTTGGAACATCTCAGCTTGGAAACCTCACCAATGAGGGTATGCTTTCCCCACTTAACTATGATCGTATCAGTAATTCTGGTGGAACCGTAGGTGTTTTAGCATTTCCTTATCGAAAAAAAACCTATAGTCACCCAGAAAACCGAGTCGCCAATGATTGTGATGGATCTTCCAAAACCTGGTGTCAGATGTATGTTTATTCGCTTCATAAAATGAACAATAAAGGGGTGGCTCTCTCCACTGATCGTGGGTTCAATGAGTTTATTGCGCCGCGTTTTGGGCCTTATGCTGCATGGAATTTGAAAAATGAGGCTACCGAAACTCTTAAAAAAGTACTCCGAGAAAATCAAAAATGGGCGCAGGATCGTGCTGTAAGATATGCAAATCCATTTAGATTTTTTCACTCTTATTTATATGAAGGTGGTGAAATCCATGATATTGAAGAGGATGCGTGGAAAGCTATTGCCTACTATCACATGGTTTCTACAAGTTCTCAAGACGCACCACTTAGTGCCTATGTAGGACGAGGTGGTAGGGTTAAAAATTTTATAGATGCCCTAAATATGAATTATGAACAAGCAGCTGCATTTGTTTTTGCTGGAGGCTCT
>JBKBKL010000115.1:0-13774 GCA_046294665.1 Runella sp. | reverse complement strand
TCAAACACTCTATCTGGACTTTGCTCTATGTGTGATTTGATTTTGGCATATACCATCTCCGAATCCACTTCGGTGGAAACATCATGCTCATTGTCCAAATCTTGCTCCAAACACATTTTCAAATAAGCCTGTCCTTCGGGTGTTGTCAGCCACTTTAGTACATGGCTTGCTTCTTCGAGGGTACATTCATCTCTTAAATACTTCTCGACCAATTCTATGTCCATGGGAAGGTTTTATATACCAGAGTGATATTTAATATTAGAATTTTACAGTTTCAATTCTAAATACACCTTAGTTGGTTGTAAGTATTATAGGAAGCTATAAAAAATTTTAACTTTTTCACAAAAAGTCAAAAAAAGCTCGAGAGAAGCGATGATAATTCAGGCAAGTCGAAATAAAAGAAAGGGAAGTCCTAAAGAAAGTTTGATAGAAATGAGAGGAGAAATACATCTGCACGGTTGCGCACGTATGTACGTAGAAAATGCAACGCTTGCGAAAATTGAAACTTGACCGTATTGATAGATAGTCCGAGTCGTTGGGCTATCTGTTCGTTGTTGAGGTGATCGCGGAGGCGTAGCTGAAAGATTTTTCGTTTTTGTGGCGATAGCTGAGATACCCCTTGATCTACCAGCGAGAGATATTCTTCCCAGCGGCGGTTGGAATCAGAAGAGTCCTCCACCTCCGACCAGTTGAGGGTGTACTCAATGAACTGCTGAATCTCTCTATTTTGATTCCTGATGACATTCAAAACATGATTGCGCATGATGACCGAGAGATAGGCTTTGAGCGATTCTTCATCACGGAGTGTATGGCGGTGCTCCCAAAGTTTCAGAAAAACCTCTTGCAGTGCATCTTGAGCTAAATCAGGGTTTTTGAGGTATTTCAGTCCAATGGCATAAAGCCAGCGATGATATTGCTGATAGACCTCTGCAAATGCCTTTTCTTCCCCTTCGTGAAGTCGTTCTAAGAGGGTCTTCGAAGATGTAAAATGATTTATATACTCGAAAGACATTTTTACAAATAAATCGTATATAGATAGCGTTACTCACCCAAAAGCTCAAATAGTAAGTTTACTTACTTGAAAATACAACTATTCTTATAACAATTTGTTAAAATCAAAGAGTTTTTTTAAGTTTGATGTGCTTTTATACACGACAAAATATACCTTAAATCGTCGGCTGATACCCATTGAAATTGACCTTGATTTTTAAACCAAGTCATTTGGCGCTTGGCATAGCGGCGAGAGTTGCGTTTGAGCAGTCGTACCATTTCATCATAGTCATACAAACCATCGAAAAAGTCAAACACTTCTTTATAGCCTACAGTCTGGAGGGCATTGTGGTTTCGATATGGTTTCAGTGAAGCGACCTCTTCCAATAAGCCCCCTTCCAGCATTTTATCCATACGTTGGTCTATACGCTGGTAAAGCTCCGTGCGGTCGCGCTCCAACGCAAACGACAAAATACGGAAGGGACGTAACGCAGTTTTTTTTTCACGAAACGACGAAAAAGGCTGCCCCGTCATCAGGCATACTTCCAATGCCCTTACTACTCGTTGTGTATTTTGGAGGTCGTTGTGTGCACAATAGATGGGGTCGAGTTGGCGAAGTTGATTTTGAAGTTTAGATAAACCTTCTGTTTGAAGTTGTTTCATCAGTTCAGTGCGCAATTCGGGCGGTGTGTCTGGCAAATTATCAAGCCCTTCACAAACAGCTTTGATGTATAGACCAGAACCGCCTGTCAAAATAGCGACATTTTTGGTTTCAAAGATTTTATCCAGTACTGCCAGCGCATCACGCTCGAATGCTCCCGCGCTATAGAGTTCTTCAATCGTGTGAGAGTCAATAAAGTGATGCCTTATACCACCACGTTCGGACAAGGTAGGCTTAGCAGTGCCGATGTTGAGTTCTTGGTAAAACTGCCGTGAGTCTGCCGATACGATTTCGGTATCCAATATTTGCGCCAACCGAACACAAAGGTCGGTTTTGCCTACTGCTGTGGGACCAGCAATGACCACTAATAGTTTTTGCAATCTTACTGATTCGTAAAAGTCAATTCTTCGGTTTCTCCGAAAACGTTTCTGATAGAAATTCGGAGTGTAGAGGTATTGAGGGTAATAATTTTATAGCGAGCCGTTTCGTTCAAGATAAGTTCTGCTTCTGCTGCGCCAAACTTCCAAGTGCCAGTTTCATATACTTGAGGGTCTTGGGTGCGGCATTTGGTGAGGCCTTCGTTGATTTCATAAGTTTTATTGACTCTGAAAACCCACTTATCATCGCGCACACAAGGTTGTGCTTGCTGAAAAACCTCCCGCCCATCAATCAGCGAAGACGTAAGCCTCCATTCTCGCGATTGCGTACCTGCCAAAAGTTCCGTTTTCGATACTCCCACAGGAGCTGGGCCATCTTCATTTCCATTGCTCGTTACATTGCATTGGCTCAAGCCTACCCAAAGTATTATTCCCAAAAAACAAGCAACTATTCGATTCATAGCCATATTAATTTATATGGTCAAATGTAGGGTTTTATTGTAAATCAAACAATACTTTGATGCTATATTTGATAATTTAGATTCAATATCAGACAATAACATTCGCATTTAAGATTTTCTTTGTGGCGATACTGCTACAATAAAGGCTGCTTTTGTGGTTAATGCCAAATGTCATTAAAGGTTAGCAACTTTGCTAACATTACAAATCCGATTGGGCAATTCCCTATCCCTTTACATCTTAAGTTTGAATTCAATCGGCAGGTTATATTTCACACGTATTTTTTTGCCAGCGTGTGACCCGGTTTCCATGCAATTTGATTGATGAGTTGAGTAATGCGTAGAGCCTCTTCGTCGCAGCCATACCCTAATCCTCGCATGATGGTAGCCTCATGCCCATAGCCAAGAGTATCTATGACAAAGGACATAAATACTTTTCCCTGTATTTGATTTTTCAGTGCTTCTTGAGGATATCGTAGATGCTGATTGATGAATCTCATCAAAGCACTCATACCACCGGGGAATTGAGGTTCAACTGTATAGTTGATAGATAAAGGCAGTGGTATTTTTTCACTATCAGGAATTATTGCCCGTTTTTCGAGTGTGTTTTGTGCACAAGAGATATTTTTGAATCCCAAAACGAAAAACAAAAGTATAGGCAAAACAATAACTCTCATGGTCGAAACCATGTTGTTAAGCATACATTTCATTGAGACTAAGTTTTGAGTAGTGGTGTTACAGTGCCCAGCGATCTTTGGGTCGCTGGTTTTTAAAATACCATGAAGCCACTACATAGCCCACGATGCCCATACCCACAATCCAAGACACACCCGTAACCGAGAGATAGTCCCATTGTTGGCTACTAAGCCCTGAAAGCAGAGCCATCAGCATCAAGAATAGACCTACCCCCAGTAAGAGGGCGTTGCGCATGGCCATAGGGTAAGTCTTGCGAAGGTCGTAAGCACCGTAAGCCTTATTTCGAAACTCAAAGACAATATCGTCCAAACTGGCGTTTTGGAGTTGTTCTTCAGTCATAGCCAAATCATGCTGGTAAGTTTCGCGGAGGTATTTAAGTACTTTGGTATTAGCTTCTTGACTTACTTTTTCGAGGGCCAATTCAAAATTATAGCCTTTCCACATATACTGCTCTACCTCACAGGCCAAATGGTCTAAGAGTTCTTGTACAAGGGCATCATTGGTGCTATTGCGCAACAAGTGGTCATGCAAGGTGCCGAGTTGTTGGGGTGTTAGCTTTTTCATGGTATTGAGGTTGAAAAACTGTAACACTATTTCTCTTACTAACTTACTACCAATTGTGGCTGAGGCTGCAGTAATATTTTCATGGCTTCTACAAATCGCTCAAAGTCAGATACTTTTTGGATAGCAGCTTCGCTACCCATAGAGGTAAGAGAGTAGTACTTACGCAAGCGTCCTTCTACTTCTTCAGTTTCTGTAACCAAGAATCCATCTTGCTCCAATTTGTGCAATACTGGGTACAAGGCACCAAAAGTGAGTGTAATTTCGCCATTGGTAATCCCTTTGACCGAATGTGTGATTTCGTAACCATACATACGGCCACGCTCTGCCAACAATTTGAGTACGATTGTCTTGAGTGTACCGCGCAAAAATTCATTACTGCTTTGTTCCATGATAGGGTAAACGTTAAATTGTTAAAATTAGTATTGTCAAAACCGTACAAATATATCTAAGAAATCTATATGTTTCAAATTTTTTTGCTTTTTTTTGAAAAAATTTATTATTTGATGCTGAAGCCTTTCAAGAAAGAGGCTTTGTTTTGACTATTTTGAGGTGTTGGAGTAGTTCTTTTTTCAGAGGGGGACTAATGTCTATGGTGTGCGTTTTGCTTTTTAAATAAAGTTTTTCGGTATCTATGCTATCAATCTGGTGTAGATTGACCAATAGTGATCTTGATAGCCTAAAGAAATTGGGTGAAGAAAAATACTGTGAAATATTGGCCAAATGTGTACTTACTACATAGGGCGCTACTTCGTCAAATACATAAATCTCGGTGTCAGACTTAAAGGCTTTGACATATAGTACACGGTCTATATCAATTCTTTTGTGTCCTTTGTTTTTGATAGGAAAAAACAAATGATGATCGGAGGTTCTTTGTTTTTCTATGAAATAAGTCCACGCCAATTCTATCTGAATCAAGAGTTCATCGGAGCGAAAAGGCTTGAGCAGATAGGCCGTAGGCGTGGCTTCTTTGGCACGATGTACTGTTTGGGGTTCGGTATTGGCGGTCAGAAAGATGACAGGAATCTGAAATTTTCTCAATTCTTTGGCCAAAAAAATACCATCGGCCTCCGAATGATTGAGTTTTATATCAACAATGGCCAAATCGGGGGGCTGCATCTTCAATGTGTCTAATGCTTGCTGGTAGCTATCGGTCGTAGCCAGCACGGTATGCCCTGCTATTTCGAGGGTTTGTTGGATGTCCATAGCTGTTATGGCCTCATCTTCTACAATCAGTATTTTCAAGCGTTGCATCGGTGGTAGGAAAAGGGGCTAAGTATTGAATTCTATGGTAAAGATGGTGCCTTGCTGCGCACTGAAGGAGTATTGAGCGCGTAGTTGGGCGGCATGGGCTTTGATGAGTTTTGCTCCGAGCGAATGTCCGTCGGCATCACCATTCCAACCCGGGCCATTGTCGGCTACTCCCAGATGTATTTTTGTGCCTATCCGATGTACTTTCATAAAAAGTACGGGGTCGCTGACCAACGAGAAAGCGTGTTTCCAAGCATTGGTGAACACTTCGGTCAAAATCAGCCCCAGCAGGGTAGCCTTGTCAGCTTCTACCTCAATAGGCTCTATGGAGAGATGTTTTTCGACCCTTTGACCGTAAGACCCCTCTATGTTTTCTATAATTTCTGTGATAAATTCTTTTAAGTTGATGTACCCGATTGTGTTGCCTTTATAGAGTTTTCGATGAAGGGTAGTCATAGACTCTATGCGAAGTTTAGCTTCTTGTAAGGCGATATGGGGTGTATCTCCTACAAAGGAGCGGGCTTGTATATTGAGCAAACTCGATACGATTTGAAGGTTATTTTTGACCCGATGGTTTTGTTCTTTTACCAACCATTCGTTTCGGAGGCTAATGCGATGATTTTTTTGGGAAAGCCTCCAAAACCCACTACCCACTACCGATACGACGACCAGCAGTACGGCCCCTATGCCCAATAAAACACGCTGCTTGCGCTCATTTTCAGCCCTCACTTGTAGTTCTTTTTGCTGGGTTTTGATCAAAGTTTCTTTTTTCTGGTTTTCATATTGCACATTGAGGCGGCTGATAGCTCCCTTTTGGTCGGAGAGAAGTATTTGGGCTTCCAATGTCCTCAATTTTTCAGAGTACTCAAGTGCCTTTTGGGGTTGGTGGGTAGTTTTGTAGTAGCGCAGATAAGCCTGATAAAAATTCCGGTCCATGAGGCTTTCGTGAGGTATTTGCCGATATACCTGCTCGCCCGATCGGAGCGACTGATAGGCATTTTGCCATTCTCCGAAATTCATAAAACAGTTGGCTAATGTTACGTAGGTAGAGGATAATTCAAAAATTCGTTTTTTTAGTTCAAACACTACTTTTGCTTTCTGAATGTACCGAAGGGCTTGTCGGTTTTTGTCTAAGGCGTATAAATTGCCCATACTAAGGGTGATTTCGGCTATGCCCAAGGTATCCTTGAGTTTGTAGGCCAATTGCTCGGTAGCACGGGCATATCGCCAGAGCGAATCCCAAAGCGGGTGGCGGCGGTCGCTGTGGTATCGAGTAGTCCAGATTTTGCCGAAGCCGTTGTTGAGGCAGCCGTAGGCTATCATGATGCCTTTTTCGCTACCGATACGCCTAAAAATCCCCAAACCAGTGCGGGCGTGTTCGAGGCATTTTTCGCAGTGGTCTTGCTCACATTCTAAGTCGGAAAGACGCATATAAACCTGACCCAACTCGTATGAATCTCCTCGCTTATCGAGGATAGACCGTGCTTTGGAGTAGTAGCGATGCGCCGTGAGGTGATTGCCTACGGTGTTGTAGGCTTTGCCGTATTGGTAGTAGGCTTTGGCCAGCAGAACAGAGTCTTGCTGTATGGTGGCTTCTTTGAGCATTTTTTGAGCTACGGCCAGTTTGTCGGGGGTAGGTTGGAGGTGCTGTGCCTCACAAAGCCGAGGCGTAAACCAAACCAAAAGCCCTTTCAACAAAAGGTAAACAATAGGCCGCATACAAGATGATGGGTGGGTGTTAGGATTTCAAATCTACAAAAAAATCAGCACAATTTTTCCTAAAAAAAGTTCATCAGAAAAACATTGATTTTCATTGGAAATATTGCTCCCTTCATCGGAAGTGCATTTTTTGATTCAGAAAGAATTCAGTAATTCAAAGTGTTAAACCAAAGTACAACGAGGTATGATAATTTAAGGTATTACTTCAAAAAAATCTCACATGAACACTTTCAAAAACTTTCGTTTTTTGCTGATATTGGCTTATGTACTTGTCGTGCTTGGTTCTTGTGTCAAGCCTAAAGATGTAACTCCCGAATTTGAACCTTTCAAAGACGACCTCGCTGTGGGTTCTTTTCAAGCCGAAGTAGATGGGAAATCGTTTATTGCCGAACCCAACGGGGGCTTGAGTATATACTACGGACTTGGCGGTGTAAACATCATGGTTCAAAATCGCCAAAGTGATGGCTTTTGGGTATGGTTTGATGAAAATAAGGTCGTTTTGAATAGGACTTATTCTTTGAAAGACGATTTCAGTATAGCCTATCATCCAGTTTTGAAAGGGAATATTGCCCAACAGTTTGCGGCATTGGGTGGCTTCCGATCTGAATCTGGGACAATCAAATTTACGAAAATGCAGAAAGGCAAAAGCTACGAAGGTGAGTTTGAATTTGTGGGAGTGAATGAAAATTTTAAACAAAAATATACGGTCAAGAATGGGCGGTTTAATATGGCCTTTAAATGAAGTAAGCCTTTGAATACATTACACTGGCCATTTAATTCTCGTTGAGAAAATTCGATGAAATTTAAAATCTCTTTTTCCAACTTCTATATCCCTATGAAAGTATTCTTTACTACTCTTTTTGTAATTGGTTGGGCGGCTGCTATGCCTACCATTGCTCAAACCAATGACTGTGACCAACTGCGCTCGGAGGTTGAGTACCTTCGTGGTGCCCTCAAAATGCAGAGTAATCCCGTTTATACCGATGTTGTAATGGGTGTTCAACTTAAAATTTTGTCTATAGTAGGCAGTAAACGAAGTAGAACAGTACAGGTAAATGCCCTTTTTACGAGCCAACGAACAGATAAGGAAGGTAGTTTTTATTATTATCATTATGTCGTAGATCCAGAAGGAAATGAATATAATGTACGCTGTTGCACCCCTATGGCTTTATCAGCAGATGTACCTCGTGCTATGTTTTTAACCTTCGATAATATCAGTCCTGATATTCCTATGTTCAGAATCATGAAGTTAAATATCTATGTTGATCGTCAACAGAAGGTGATGGAATATCGAAACGTTAAAATAGACTGGAAGTGAGGGCTTTATCCAGAATTTATACTATGAAAAATATTGTGATACTGTTATTATGGGGGGGAGCTTGGGTAGGTTTAAATGCTCAAAACTGCCCAGAACTCGAAGATCTCAAAAAAAGCCTGAACATGAAAGATCGTCCCTTCGAGACAACCGATGTTTTGCAGGGCGTACAGATACGGTTTCTTTCGTGCAAAGCCGACCCCAAAACCAAAACAATTCGGATAGAGTTTTCTTTTACAAGTACCAACCTTAAAGAAATTTCCATAGGTGCTGATATCAATTCAGTGGTTGACATGGATGGCAATACGTATTACCCAAAAGGCTTTAATTATGACAAATATGGAAACCTTACCAAGGGGGTTGAGCGAAAAGGGTTTGATGAGATACTGGACGTACCCTCCAAAGTTCGATATTTCAAACTACTGAGTCTGAACTTTTCTGTTGATGTTTACAGATATACTGTGCAGTACAAAGACGTTAGAATTAGCTACCCCGATGAGCCAAGACCTGCTATTACACAGCCAAAGCCCGAACCTCAAAATACCGCCAATACCCAAAACTTCATGGGCGAATGGAGGGGTGAATTGAGAGGGGCTTTGTATTATAATTTCAACTTGTTTATTACGTCGTTTGAGGGAAATCAGTTCTTGGGCTACTATACAGATGAAGAAGGCCGCATCGTACAAAGGGATATAAGAGGCTCTGTAAATGGCAATAAAATCCAAATACAGCTTGATGCTATACCCGTAGAGGGGACATTGTCTGGTGGTGTCATAAAGGGTACTGGCAAATTAGCAACGCCCGGCGATTTGCAACTGCTACTCACGAAAAAATTAACTAAAAGTAGCAGTGAGAAAACCTCAAACCTATCTACTTACGAATACAAAGGCATCATTGCAGACAAGAAGACCAAAACCATACCTACCAATATCGTAGTTTTTTATGAAGACCTCGCTACAGGCGAAATCCTTGGGCAAACCGATGTGGACAACCTCACAGGTGCTTTTGTATTATATTTGCCTTACGGTAAACGCTACGGCATTTCGGCGAAGGGAGAGGGTTTTATATCAGCATCTACCAATATTGATCTCACCAAGAGTACTACTCCTCCTAAAACTTCCGTTTCTGAATTGGCCATTACGACTATCAACGCAGGCAATGCCATAGTATTGAACAATATCTTTTTTGAAACAGGTAAGGCGGCTCTTTTACCCGAGTCGTTTTTGGAACTAAATCGCATCGCTGATTTCTTAAAAGCCAATCCAAGTATAGCCACCGAAATAGCCGGGCATACCGACAACGTAGGCACAGACGCTGCCAACCAAATCCTCTCACAAGACCGTGCCAATGCTGTGCGCTACTACCTCCAATCGAGAGGTATCCAAGCCTCAAGACTCGTAGGCAAAGGCTATGGCAAAACGCAGCCCATTGCCCCCAATACCACCGAAGCAGGCCGCCAGCAAAACCGCCGTGTAGAGTTTGTAATCGTGCGTAAGTGAGTTCCTATTATCTCAAAAGCTGACAAAAATCAAGGTAACGTATTGGTTTTGTTTGTAACTTTGCAACGTTATTACAAAAACAATGCGTACCCACAACTACATCGCGCTATTTCTGTGCTTCTTGGTGAGCGTCAAGACGCTACTGGTGCCAGTGGTGTACTTGGATTTTGAGCTACGCAAAGAATACATCGTCCAAAACCTCTGCCAAAACCGCTTCCGCCCCGAACTCCACTGCGACGGTAGATGCTACTTAGCCAAAACTTTCGACAAAATAGCCGAGGAAAAAGCAACCCAACAAGCCGAAAAACAGGGTCAAGGGATTAAAAAAGTACTGGAAGAAGTTTTTGATTTTATAGGTTTTGAACTTCCTGATTTTGAGAATTTTTCGTCAAAATACACTCCCATTTTTAGCCTTCCGTCGCTTTCATTGAGTGATTTCATCACTTCACTACTGCGCCCACCGGCGTTTATGTAGCTTCGTACTTTAAGCGAAGACTTCCTGCTGGCTTCGGAGAAGCCAAAACACTTGTAGCATAAAATGAAACAACCGCTCACCCTTCGGCTTCGAAGAAGCTAAACATCGGGGTAGATAGTTTTGTTTTTCAGAAGCTATTTTTAACCCCTCTCTTGGTGGTTGAAATGAAAAACCAATCATATCAGAGAGGGCTATACTCGTTCAAAATTGATTTGCAAAAAAACTCTTAGGTTTTATTTGATTATCAATGGGTTACATAATTAGTTTTTCGCAAACCTATGAGGATCAAGTATAATTCACCTGACATTCATTCTATTCAAGACTTTTCAAAACATTCATTCAAAATGAAAAAATCAACTGTTTTTTCAATGCTTTCGGCATTGGCATTTACTTATACGTTGGTTTCTTGTATGAAACAAGATGAAATCGGCCCCAATGACAAAAACACCGTAATACTTGATTTTGACAACCGCGTAGGTACTCAAAACCTCGAATTGGGTAGCAAAATGTACAAAAATGCAGCAGGGGAGGATTTCAGCGTTACGACGCTCAACTATTTTGTGAGCAATATCAAACTCAAAAAATCTGACGGTATGGAGGTCAAATTTCCCGATCAGTATTTTCTGATACGTGAAATAGACCCCAAAACGCTGGCAGTGAAACTCAACGACGTTCCTGCCGGCGACTATACATCTTTGAGTTTTATCATAGGCGTAGATAGCCTCAAATCTACTGCCGATGTGTCGCAGCGAAAAGGAGTTTTGGACATTGCTTCTTATGGCGACGATGCCATGTACTGGTCGTGGAATTCGGGTTATATTTTCTTGAAATTTGAAGGGATTTCGCCTGCCGCTCCTCCACGTGCCAATGGTGTACGGTCGTTTCAGATGCACATAGGCGGCTATGGGGGCTTCAGTACGCGCACCCCCAACAACCTCCGCACCGTCCATTTGCCCATCAAAGACATGGCCAAAGTTCGCAAAAACAAAAGTCCGGAGATTCACATTTTTGCCGATGTATTGAAAATCTTAGACGGCACTACCAGAGTAAGTTTTGCTACTACCAACAATGTCCACAATCCTGCCGTAGCGACTCCCATTGCCAACAATTACGTCAATATGTTTAGCATTGATCATGTGCATAACTAAGATGAAATACTCCAACACTACACTTAGCGAAAGTTTCAAAACTTTCGCTAAGTATGTTTTTCTGATGGGCTTTGTAAGTAGCTGTGCTACCAAAAATATCGAAGAACAAACTACTCCAAGACCAGAAAAACCACTCTTTAGTGTTCCTTCCAATTTCCCGCAGCCTGTGTATGCGCTGGAGCGCAATAAAATCACGGAGGCGGGCTTTGAGTTGGGGCGCACCTTGTTTTATGATGGTATTCTCTCTCGTGATGGTACGATTGCTTGCGGCGAGTGCCACCGCCAAGAGTATGCTTTTACGCATCATCAACACGATGTAAGCCATGGAATAGACGATTTGGCTGGAGAGCGCAATGCGCCCGCTATTCAAAATATGGCTTGGAAAAAAGAGTTTTTTTGGGACGGGGGCGTGCATGACCTTGACTTGGTGCCGGTGGCAGCCATAGAAAGCCCGGTCGAAATGGACGAAAAATTGGGTAATGTCCTCCAAAAACTGCGGAAATCAGAAAAATACCCACCACTATTTGAAAAGGCGTTTGGTTCTCGCGAAATCACGACCGAACGTTTTGTGAAAGCACTTTCACAATTTACCCTGACGCTCGTATCGAGCAACTCCAAATATGACCGATACCTCCGCAAAGAACCCAACGGCACACTCACTCCCGACGAAGCCGACGGGCTACGGATTTTTGAACAAAAGTGTGGGAGTTGTCATTCGGGGGTACTACAAACTGACCAAACGTACCGCAACAACGGCCTCGCTTTGGAGGTGAAGCGAGAAGTAATATTGCACGGCAGACGGCATACGATTACGTTTCGAGATGAAGGGCGTTATCGAATCACCCAAAATCCCAATGATTTATTCAAATTTAGAGTACCGAGCCTGCGAAATGTGGCCGTTACACGCCCCTATATGCACGACGGTCGTTTTTGGACGCTCGATGAAGTATTGAATCATTATTCAGAAAATATGATTGATAATGGCTATGTAGATTCCATACTAAAACAAAATGGTAGAGTAGGTATCCCACTTACTGATGAGGAAAAACGTAAAATCATCGCTTTTCTCAATACCCTTACCGACCGCGACTTGCTGCTCAATCCTAAATTTCAAGAACAACGATGATGAAAATATTAAAGCCTCTACTCGTCTGCTGGGGGCTTTTGCTTTCTATCAATGCCTTTGCCTGCGATGTATGCGGCTGTGCCAACGGAGGGGCTTATTTTGGCATACTCCCCCAAATCGGTCGTCAGTTTATTGGGGTGCGCTATCGTACATCGAGTTTCGACTCACACCTCAAAAGTACCATGCTCCAAAGCCGCGAGCATTTTCAAAGTACAGAACTGTGGGGGCGTTTTTACCCTGTCAAACGGCTACAAGTGTTGGGTTTTGTTCCTTATTTCTTCAATCAACAACACGAAATCAACACAGGGCGACGTGTCAATTTGCAAGGGCTGGGAGATGTAACCGTACTGGCCAACTATAATCTTTTCAATACTTTTTGGGACAGTACCAACACCCGTTCTATGACGCATAGTCTGCTGGTAGGTGGAGGTATCAAACTCCCCACAGGACGTTTTCAGTATGATATTGGCGATATGACCCAAGTAGCCAACCCCAACTTTCAACTGGGGACCGGAAGTACAGATTTTCTGATATCGGCACTCTACTCGATGCGTTTTGGAAATTGGGGCTGGAATACCGATGCTACCTATCGCTACAACACCACCAATGCCAACCGCTATCGGTTTGGAAATCGTCTGACCCTCAATAGCTTACTTTTTTATACCCAATCCATTGGCAATATGATGCTCATGCCCAATGCCGGAGTTTATGTAGAAGTTGCTGGCTACGACATCGAGCGAAATCGTCAAAACCTACGCACCGGCGGCTATGTGAGCATGGCCAATGTGGGGTTGGAGGTATTTATGAAGCATTTGACGATAGGTGCTACTTATCAGCACCCCACTTTACAGAATTTAGCCAAAGGCGAAATCCGCGCTGATGCACGCGCTACCGTACATTTGACGATGATGTTTTAGTGTAACAACCAATACGTAACAATCCCCGCCAAATACCCTATAAGGGCATAGCCTGAGATTTTGCGTAGATACCACATAAAATTAATTTTGAGGATACCCATCGAAGCTACCCCTGCTGCCGAGCCGATGATGAGGATACTGCCACCCGTACCGGCACAGTAAGCCAAGAGATTCCAAAAATCACTATCGGTGGCATATTGCTCTAAGGGATACATACCCATAGCGGCAGCTACCAGTGGCACATTGTCCACAATGGCCGAAAGCACACCTATTACTCCATTGATGAGGTAGATGTTGCCCAGAGAGTTGTCGAGGGTACTGGCAAGTTGGCGCAGATGCCCCGATGTACTCAGTGATCCTACGGCCAGTAGTATGCCCAAGAAAAACAAAATCGTAGGCGTATCTATCTTGCGGAGCATGGAGGTTACGGAGAGTTGTTGGCGGAGGTCTTCCTGTTTTTGGCGGTGAAGTAATTCAGTAAAGTACCAAAGTACTCCCAATGCCAATAGTACTCCCATGTAAGGGGGATAATGTGTGACGGTTTTGAAGACTGGTACCGAAAGTAAGGCAAGCGTTCCCAA
>JBKBKL010000114.1:0-13822 GCA_046294665.1 Runella sp. | reverse complement strand
GAACCACCCGTGAGGCAAAAGTCCATTTTGCCGAGGCGAATGTAGTTGAAAGCATCAATGAGGGCGTTGTTGGAAGAGGCGCAGGCCGATACCGTAACATAAGTAGGCCCGCGAAAGCCAAAGCGCATAGAAAGAACCCCGGAAGCACTATCGGCAATCATTTTGGGAATAAAGAAAGGATTGAAACGAGGCGTACCATCACCTTGTCCAAAACTCAATACTTCTTCCTCAAAAGTTTTTAAGCCTCCTATGCCAGACCCCCAGATCACACCAGCGCGGTCGAGATTGACGCTTTGTAAGTCAAGTCCGGCATCTTGTATGGCTTGTTCGCCTACGATGACGGCGTACTGCGTAAAAAGATCCATTTTACGAGCTTCTTGACGAGGTATATACTGCGCTACCTCTAAACCCTTGACCTCACAAGCGAAGCGGGTTTTGAACTTGGAAGCATCAAAGCGTGTAATAGGAGCAGCACCGCTGACACCTTCAAACAAACTTTGTTTATACTCCAATAGCGTGTTTCCAATGGGTGTAAGTGCGCCCATTCCTGTCACTACTACTCGTTTTAGCATTGTAAAATGGATCTATAAAATGACGAAAATATGCTTATTTAACGTTTTCCTCGAGGTACTTGATGGCTTGACCTACCGTTCCGATTTTTTCGGCTTGATCGTCGGGAATAGAAACGTTAAATTCTTTTTCAAATTCCATGATTAGCTCTACGGTATCGAGCGAATCTGCGCCGAGGTCGTTGGTGAAACTGGCTTCTTCGGTCACTTCTGACTCATCTACGCCCAATTTGTCAACAATAATTTTCTTTACTTTTTCTGCAATTTCTGACATTGTAATGAGAATTTTAGTTCAAAATCGCTGCAAAGAAAGGTATTTCAAAGCAGATTGTCAAATATAAAATTTCTTCCTGTGAATCATTTCTTCGACTAATTCGGGTACCATGTAGCGAATAGAGTGGTTGTTTTTGAGGCAGTTGCGTATAAAAGTCGCTGAAATGTTGAGCAATGGAGCTTCTATAAATTTTACGGCTGGATGTTGTCCAAAAGAATGAGGCGCAGCATCTGGGCGGGGATATACATACAGGCCGTAAAATTCTAAAATCGCTTCATGGTTTTTCCAGTTCGGAAACTGCGCCAAGTTGTCTTCTCCAATGATGAGTTTGAAGGTATGTTGGGAGTATTTTTCTTGGAGTTTGGTCAGCGTATCTATGGTGTAGCTGGGTTTGGGCATCGAAAACTCTATGTCGCAGGCTTTGAGTTGAGGGTTGTCGGCGATGGCGCGCTCTACCATGTCGTAGCGGTCAAACTCATGCAAAAGGCTATTATTTTTTTTGAAAGGATTTTGCGGCGATACTACATACCATACTTGGTCTAAGTCGGTGGCGGTAGCCATCGTATTGCCGATGATGAGATGTCCTACATGAATAGGGTTGAAAGAGCCAAAAAAAAGTCCGATTTTCATAATACAAACAAACGTAAAGTTGAGAACTTTGCCAAAATTCTACTTTTCTTGCCAAAACCGATGATAAAAAAAATAAAATATCTTGCCAAAGAGGCTACTTCCGACACCATAGCGCACCGTCGTCATTTACACCAAAATCCCGAACTCTCTTTCCAAGAATACAAAACGGCGAAGTACGTTGCAACTTACTTACAAGAATTGGGACTTGCACCTCAAGAAGGAGTAGCCGATACAGGTGTGGTGGTATTGATTGAGGGGCAAAACCCCCACCAGCGAGTAGTAGCATTGCGGGCTGATATGGACGCATTGCCCATAGCAGAAGCCAATGATGTTTCTTACAAATCTCAAAACCCCGGAGTTATGCACGCTTGCGGGCATGATGTTCATACGGCTTCGCTATTGACCACGGCACGTATCCTAAACGAACTGAAAAATGAATTTGAAGGTACTGTAAAATTGATTTTTCAGCCCGGCGAAGAGAAAATTCCGGGTGGGGCATCGTTGATGATCAAAGAAGGGGTGCTTCAAAATCCTGCTCCTGCGAGTATCTTGGGTCAGCACGTAGCTCCCAATGTGCCAGTGGGCAAAATCGGCTTCAGAGAAGGTATGTATATGGCCAGTACTGATGAGATTTACATGACCGTCAAAGGCAAAGGAGGACACGGAGCCATGCCAGATACCCTTATAGACCCCGTGTTGATAGCCTCGCACGTCATTGTGAGTTTGCAGCAAGTCATCAGTCGCAACCGCCACCCGGCAGCCCCATCAGTCCTGTCGTTTGGCAAAGTCTTGGCCAATGGCGTTACGAACGTGATTCCGAACGAGGTGTATATCGAAGGTACATTTCGTTGTATGGACGAGCAATGGCGCGAACGCGGCTGGGGGCAAATCACCAAAATAGCCCAAGGGGTAGCCGAAGCGATGGGAGCGAAGTGCGAAGTGGAGATTCGGAAAGGGTATCCTTATCTCAAAAACCACCCCGAACTCACTCGACGTACCAAAGCAGCAGCCATAGCCTACATGGGTATCGAAAATGTGATAGACTTGGATTTATGGTTGGCAGGCGAGGACTTTGCGTTTTATTCGCAGGTTACAGACGCTTGTTTTTATCGGCTCGGCACACGCAACGAAGCACGCGGCATAGTGTCGGGAGTGCATACGCCTACGTTCGATATTGACGAAACGGCCCTTGAAATCGGGCCGGGGTTGATGAGTTGGTTGGCTATTTCGGAACTTAAATTTGGAGGGGCATAAATACCCCTCCAACATTCATTCATTTTTTCACTTCATAGGTTTTTTTCTCTACCCCTACTCCTGTGATTTTGAGGCTTTTCCATTGTTTGGGGAGCTTGGTTCTGAGTTGTATAATGCCAGCATCGGTGATGTCCAAACCTCCAAAACCTGAAATCACAGCCTGCAGCATACCTCCCGCACCGGTAGCAAAATAAGGGTTGGAGCCGCCTGCTCCTTCCGAAATCACGCCAAAGGGGGGTACTTCGTTGGGTTTGTAGGATTTTTGGAGGTAGGTCATGCCTTTTTCAGGTTCGCCAAGGCGCGCCCACAAGGTAGCCAAAATCGCTACCCCCATGGCAGGACCGTCAGGAGCGTAGCGTGGTTCGTAGTAGTTGATGTCTTTGCGAATGGTGGGTTCATCTTTGACGACATTGAGCGGATAGGCCAGCAAATTTACGTCAGCTTGTTTGATGATTTCTCCGTTGTAGGTGGCATTTTCGCGGGTAGTGCCGTCGGCAAATTTTAAAATGGGGATATTGTCCGATACATTTTTCCAGTCAGGGTCGGGTGTGAGGCCGAGTTCGAGGGCTGCTTGGGTGGCTTGCAGCAAAACAATTTTGACTGCACCATTGGTGAAAGCATTGTTGTCAATATTTTCCTGCCATTCGTTGGCACCGATGACATTTTTGATGTCGTATTTGCCGGGGCCGTTGCGCTCTACACGGCTACACCAAAACTCAGCCACTTCTTTCAACAGCGGGAAGCCCTTTTCGCGTAACCATTGTTTATCTTTAGTTACTTGATAATATTTCCACGCTGCCCAGCCGATGTCGGCGGTGATATGGTGCTGAAAGGGACCCGTCAAAGCCCAAACGGGCGTGTCTTCGCCACCGCTGGCGGCCGATTCCCACGGAAACATCACCCCTTTGAAGCCATGTGCAAAGGCATTCTGACGAGCCGCCTCCATACGATCAAAGCGATAATCGAGTATAGAACGCGCAATATCGGGGCGCAGCATTAGGATAGGAGGGTACATCCAGATTTCAGTATCCCAAAATACGTGTCCATTGTAGCCCAGACCCGAAAGTCCCATCGGCGAAAGGCTCAAGCGGCTGCCTTCGCGTACAAAGCTGTACAAATGATAGAGTGCGAAACGCACATCGCGCTGCGACTGCAAGTCCCCTTCGATTTGAATGTCTGATTGCCATAACTTTTCCCATTCGGCCTCGTGGCGGGCCAAAAGTCGCTCACGGCCTTCGAGTTTGGCATAGAGCGTGAGTCGTTCGGCCTCGTTTTGAGGAAACTCATTGTGAGCGGTCGTTACGGCAGAGCCTACTACACACACACGATATTTTTGCCCTGCTTTGAGGTTTTTTCGAAACTTGAGCAAGTGCATATTATTATCCCAATCTTCGTGAATGAGGCGTGGCTCCTGCCCGTGTGGCTCCTCAAAAATGAAGCTATTGGAAGCAGCTACGGTATGCTTGCCTGTGGGGCTTTTGGCGACCGAAGTCAGCAGCGGAATCATCACGTGAGGGCGGTCTATCTCGCTATAAAAATTGCGAATATCGGCCAAATGCGTCGGTGCTTCGATGACACTGGCAGGGGTGATTTCTACCTCTTTTTTGGCGGTGATTTCGAGTTCGACAAAAGCTGTAAATGGCAGATGTCGCAAGGCCAGCACACTATGCTGCACCGATATTTTATCACCTACCTCAAACGTGGTGATGAGCCGAGCGCGCTTCATGTCGAGGGTTTGGGCGTAGTTTTTGATGCTGCTGCGGTCTATGCGCTGGCCGTCCACATCGAGGAACATATTGACGTGGTTGAAGGCTTTGAGGATATTGGAAACCCGCCCACGTTGGTAGTAATCGTACACCCCATTGAGCACCACATCTTGCACTTGCATCGGTTGTGCCGATGACACCAGCCCCACCATGCCATTGGCGACGGTTACGCCAAAATAGCGATTGGGGTCAATATTGGTGGCTTCGATATGCCACGGGGACATATTTTGCGAAACACAAGTGGCTAAAAAACAAAGACTTACACAGAGCGTTGAGAAGGTTTTACGCATGAGATTTGAAGATTTTGGTTCATCAATAGGTTTTGAAAACAACGGGCAAATAAAACAATTTTTACCAGTTTTTGCACTATTTTAATTTACATCTTTTGGAGCAATGACAAGAGTTTTCGATCTAATTTTTGGCCATAAAAATCTTCATATTCAATGTCTTTGCGATTGGAATTGAGAATACCGAAAGCTCCATCAAACTCCCAAAGGGCAAAGCCGATGTCATTTTTGGAAAAAATATCAAGCAAATCTTCAAACCATGCCAAAAAGACATCGTGAGGTGTGAGATTGAAGCAGCCGCACTCGCCACAGTGTACGCCTGTGCCGCTGTTTTTGAGGTCAATCCATGGTTGTAATTTGTCCTCAAGCATTTGGCGGCTAAGGTACTGGTCGCCTACTTGACCGGGCCATTTGGGCGTGGGTAGATTGTCGGGGTCGCGGTGTACCCAGGGAGCTTTGTAGTGCGAAATAATGCCCGGCATATATCCACGACAGCTTTGGGCTACTTCCAAATCTTCGATTCCTTCGATGACATCGTTGCCGACGTTGTTGCCGTCGGCGATGATAAGGTGTTTTTTGTTAATGCCTTTGATTGTTTGATAAGCCGCCACGATGACCTTTCTATAAACTTCGGTGGGTAGTTTGGTTTTGGCACCGTACTGGTCGTTCATATCGTCGCGCCATGAAGGCTCATTAAGAAGGTCAAAACTGATTTTTTTGGAAGAAATTTGCTTAAAACGTTTTGCCCAAAAGGCCCAATGATAACAAAAGTCTGCCAATGCCTGCTCGCTTGTCCAGAGATTGTAGGGTTCGACAAAGCCTGCATTGATACAATAGCCCGGTGCGCGGTGGAGATTGATGGATACATGGTGATTGTATTTGTGTGCCAAATAGACTAATCGCTCAATACGGTCAGTCATTGCTGAATCAATATTCCGAATGTCTTCTACACGAATAGGCTGGCTTCTGTCGAATTTCAGATAGGCAGGGTAAGCTATTGGTATTCTCACAAAATCAAATCCCCAATCTTGCATCCATTTGAAATATTCTTCGGCAGTCGCTTTGCGAGCTATGGAAGGATCAGGGTTGAAAAAGTCGAGTAGATTGAAGCCTTTCCATTTGGGGAGTTTATTCTTTTTGTTGGTAAAAGCATCAGTACCCTTTGTAAATAAAGTAGTAGCGACTAAAGCACTATTTTTGACGAAATTACGACGGTTTTGGGGGGTATTTAGCATAATTTTACATAGGGTTTGAGTTAAAAAAAAACGCTGATAACACAAAGTGCTACCAGCGTTTTGATTTACTGTAAATATTGATGAGTACTTACTTCTTACTCCATTCGGCGATGGACTCGTTGTTCATTTTGATATAGTCGTTGTTTTTGGCGGCAGTAGCTTTTTCCAACGACTCTTTGGCTACTTTGACGGCATCGGCGTATTTGCCGGCTTTGGCCAAAATGAGGCTATACTGGCGCAGGTTCCAGAATTGGTTGGCTCCCATGCTTACACCTTTCTGCGCCCATTCGAGGGCTTTGTTGATGTCTTTGCCAGAGTTGGCATAATAGGTAGCAGCAGCCATGTAGTCATTGGCAGAAGGTCCTGCCATGACTTGCTTGATACTGGCTTCTACTTTGGGGTCGGTGAGGGCATCAATCGTAAAGCCCACGCGAGTATTTTCCCAAGCCAGATACATTTCGATGCTGCCATCTCGGATTTGGTCGAAATCAATCGTGAATGACTCTACTTTGTCAGATAGTTTTTTGGCAGGAACGCTGATACGCAAAGCCTCTTCAGATTCTTTGTAGTCGGGGCCGGGAACAGAAATATTGGTATTAGGGTGAAAAATTACTTTCCATTCAGTAGCACCTGGTACTGTGAGGAGGGTATATTTCCCTTTTTTGAGATCTTTGCCTTCGATTTTGACATCATCGCTGAAGGTAACTTTCACGCCCTGGTTAGCTCCAGTACGCGACACTACTCCAAAAGGCACCAAATCGCCATAAACTTTGCGACCTTTGGCACTGGGGCGGCTGTATTCGACTATGATGGTAGAAAGTCCTACGGATTGTTCCAATTTGGCCGAAGGGCTGGGGGCTGGGGTACGGATTTGGGCAATAGCAGAGGAAAGGGTAAAGGCCAAAATAGCTAAAAAAATTACTGATTTTTTCATTGTTGTTTTGTTAAGTTTAGAATTGAATACTGCTGCTACAACTTATTTTGGGGCAATAAGGTTTCTTAGGCTTTGGGTTTTATTGGTCGAAAGCCCATTCCAAAAACTGTGGCATGACGGCGGCCCATGTATCGGGGTGATGTTGGCCGCCTTCCACCTCTACGTATTGTACTTCTTGGCTCCAACGGTAGCCTTTGCGCTCCAGTTCGGCAATCAGGTCGAGGGTATCTTCGATAGAGTCAATGACCCCATTTTGGTTGCGATCGTCTTTTTCATCTTCGGTACCCGTCTGAAACCAGCAGAGGGGGAGTTTGGTGGTTCGAGGCAAACTCTCCCGTACCAAGCGTTGCATAATACGGTCTTTGTCGTCATCGTATTGCTGCTGGTAGTCTTTTTGCCGCCACCAAAACGAACCCGAAAAAACGCCCACTTTGCCAAAATACTCGGGGTGATGCCAAGCCATATCGAATGCCGAAAGCCCCCCCAGCGAAAATCCACAAATAGCGGTATGCTCACTTCCTACCAGCACACGGTATTTTTTTTGAATGTAAGGCATGAGTTCTTCCAGCATAAAAGCCGTGTAAGCAGAAGCCTTAGAACCACGGTTTTTGTAGTCGGCTTGGGCGGCAGTGCCGTATTCTTGGATTCGCTCGCCACAATGAACTGCTACCAAAATAAAAGGTATAGCCGATGGTTTTTGAAAAAAAACATCCAGAATACTTTGCATTTGAAGCCGCTCCAAGTCTTGCCCGTCGTTCATGTAGAGTACTTTGTAAGCACGTTGTTTGGGGTGATATTGGGGAGGCAATAGAATATCTAAGACGATTTTTCTTTGCAAATACTGCGAATAGAGCGAAGTGTCAGAAATTTTACGGAGCAAAGTATCAGTGTCGGCGGTTTTCAAATGAGGAATGGATTTAGCATTGAACGAAAATGCAAATAAGCCACATCGAAGGATAAATTTCAAATAATTCATCGGGTCAAACTTTTTTCGTTCAATTTTACGTTAATTTACGAAAGTTTGTATTGTGCCTTGCTGGTTAAGGCCAAAGATACTTTCTAAAGTTTTAAATCAATTCATCAAATCTAATCTTTCAATGAAGTATTCTGCACTTGTTTTTTGTTTTGTACTGTCTATTGCCTCTTTTGCTCAAACCAAAAAAAGCCCTGCCAAACCCGCCGCCCCTGCCAAACCCGCTCCACAGAGAGCGGCTACTCCAGTACCCCAAATGAAAACAGAGTTTGATTCCGTAGCCTATGCGATTGGTATGAATGTAGCCCAAAGTATCAAAAGTCAAGGACTTGGAGATATTAACGTAGATTTAGTAAACAAAGGACTACGAGATTGGATGCGTACAGGCAAGGGAGATTTGGACGAAATGCAAATGCAGATGGTACTGAGTACATATTTCGGTAGATTGCAGCAACAAAAACAAGCCGAGCAAGCCAAACTCCAAGCCGAAGAAGCCAAGAAGTACGAGGCAAACAAAATAGCCGGCCAACAGTTTTTAGAAGAAAACAAGAAGAAGTCTAATGTAATAACACTTCCCAGTGGTCTGCAATACGAAATCATCAAAACCGGAGATGGTCCCAAGCCTACAATCAACAACACCGTCAAGACGCATTATCATGGGACACTTGTGGATGGCACCGTTTTCGATAGCTCCGTAGAACGCGGGCAGCCGGCAGAGTTTCCGGTGGGAGGAGTAATACAAGGCTGGGTCGAAGCGTTACAACTGATGCCCGTAGGCTCAAAATGGAAATTATATTTACCTTATAATTTGGCCTATGGTGAGCGTTCAGCAGGTCCCACTATCAAGCCCTATTCGGCTTTAGTTTTTGAAGTAGAATTGTTGGAAATCGTTCGTTAGTCATTCATCAAAATCAGGCTGCTTGGGTAGTCAGTTTTTTAAACTTTTTGTATGAAAATGAGAAGCATCTTAATCGCCCTTGCGCCAGTGTTGCTGCTGGGCCTCCACCCCAACCACACCCCGCCTTCTACTCCACAATTTGTGGTTGAACGCCCGTTTGCACCTTCAGACGACGACCTAAAGCCTACCCTTACTCAAGAAAAAGTACAGGCTTATGTAACAAAAATTTTCTCGGGATATCATTATCGTAAGTTCAATGTAAACGATTCTCTCTCGTCAAAAATGTTTGACAATTATCTTAGTGAGATAGACCGAGGAAAGCTCTACTTTTTGGCTTCAGATATTCAATATTTTGAGAGATATAGAAACCAACTCGACGACGCGCTCAACAACGGGGATTTGGTAGCGGCTTATGATATTTATAATGTCTTTCGCAAACGCTACCGTGAGCGTAGCCAATACATTGATAGGAGTTTGGCCAATCTATCGTTTGATTTTACGATTGACGAGTCGTTCAATACTGACCGCGAAAAAGCGACTTGGGCTAAAAATACCACCGAACTCGATGAGGTTTGGCGTAAACTGCTCAAAAATGAGGCACTCGAACTTAAACTTTCTGGCAAGCCCGATACTTCTATCGTAACGCTCCTCAAAGATCGCTACAAAAATCGGGAGCGTAATCTGGGGCGTATCCGAAGTGAGCAGGTGTTTCAGATGTACATGAATGCCTTCTGTGAAGTACTCGATCCTCACACCCGTTATTTCTCGCCTACTGACTCTGAACGATTCAAACAAGATATGTATAAGTCGCTGGAGGGGATAGGGGCGATTTTGCGTGAGGAAGGCAACTACATCAAAGTAGTAGAAGTAGTAGCGGGTGGCCCGGCTTTCAAAGACAAAAGACTCAAAAAGGACGACCGCATCATCGGTGTAGCTCAGGGAGATAATGGGGCATTTGAGGACATCGTAGGCTGGTATGTGGACGATGCAGTCAAAAAAATCAAAGGTAATAAGGGGACCGTGGTGCGCCTTCAAGTATTGCCTGCCGATGCCCTCCCCGGCACGCCTCCCACCGAAATACGTTTGGTACGCGAAAAAATCAATCTGCAAGAATCTCGCGCCAAGAAAGAAATCGTAACAATCACTCAAAACAAACAGGAATATCGTATAGGAGTCATCAGTATCCCGTCGTTTTATCGGGATTTTGACGAAGCCAACAAACGCTCCAAAGATTTTAACAGCACCACTCGCGATGTACAGAAATTGCTCGATACCCTCAAAATGCAAAATGTGGACGGTGTTTTGATAGACCTACGTAACAACGGTGGTGGCTCACTTACCGAAGCGATTTCGCTCACGGGGCTGTTTATCACCAAAGGCCCCGTCGTACAAGTCCGTGAGTCTTCGGGCGAAACCGACGTACAGAGCGACCCCGACCCAAGCGTATATTACGACGGCCCGCTGGGGGTACTTATCAACCGATTTAGTGCGTCTGCTTCCGAGATTTTTGCGGCAGCTATCCAAGATTATAAACGTGGAATTATTTTAGGCGAACAAACTTACGGAAAGGGAACGGTCCAAACCATGGTGGATCTCAACCAGTGGATTAGAGATAGCGATAAACTGGGACAAATCAATATCACTGTAGCCAAATTCTACCGTGTCAGTGGCAGCAGTACACAGCGCAAGGGCGTAACGCCCGACATCGAGTTTCCGTCGGCTTTCAATGCAGAGGAATATGGCGAAAGCTCACAGCCAACCGCCCTTCCTTGGGACCAAATCCCGACGGCTCGCTTTGAGATGACCAAATTTTTGAACGAAAAGCAAGTAGCCAAACTTCGCGAAAAATACCAGCAACGCCTCAAGTCGGAATCCGAACTCAAGACTTTCACCGAAGAATTGGAGCTATTCCGCAAAGCGCGTGAAAATACAACAGTATCGCTACAAGAAGCCAAACGCAAGAAAGAACGTGAAGAAGCAGAAAAGAAGCGTGAAGCTCTCAAGAAACTCGAAACCGAAGGTATGGAAGATGAGGAGGAGGAGGTAGCGGCTCAATCATCAAAAAAGAAGAAAAAAGACATTTATCTCAACGAAGCCAATCGTATTTTGGCCGATTATATCACCTTACTAAAATCTCCTACCATGGCCAAACGGTCGTGATGTTTGCCTTATGAAATATAAAAAACACGTTTTTATCTGTACCAACCAAAAGGAAGGTGGCAAAAAATGCTGTGGCCAAGACCACGGTATGCAATTGGTCGAAGCCTTCAAAACAGCCCTCAAAGAACGTAACCTCCACATCGAAATCCGCGCCCAGCGAGCCGGTTGTTTAGATGTATGTGCGCTGGGACCGGCGATGGTCGTTTATCCGGAGGGTATATTTTATGGTAAAGTAACGCTCGATGATGTAGAGGAAATCGTAGAAAGCCACTTGGTAAACAATCAGCCTGTCGAACGGCTTCAATTGCCCTTTTGATAGTTTTTTTCAAATATCCTCTTTTCTATTTTGATTGATGCTTCAACGTTATTTTGAACTTTCGGCCAACGGCACTACGCTACGCACCGAAATCATAGCCGGAGTGTCTTCTTTTTTGGCTACGATGTATATCATTGTAGTCAATCCCGCTATTTTGAGTCAAGCAGGAATGTCATTCGGTGCCGTACTGACCGCTACGGTACTGCTTTCTTTTTTTTGTAGCCTGATGATGGGGCTTTATGCCCGAAATCCCCTGTTGGTAGCTCCGGGTATGGGGCTGAATGCCTTTTTTACCTTTACAGTAGTAAAAGGTATGGGAGTCGCATGGCCTACGGCGTTGGGGGCGGTGTTTTGGGCAGGGGTATTTTTTTTGATTCTCTCTATTTTCAACGTTCGTACTTACATTGTTCAAGCCATTCCACGCCCATTGCGCTATGCTATCTCATCGGGGATAGGTATGTTCATAGTTTTGATTGGGTTGGTCAATGCCAAGTTTGTAGTAGCTGATGCCGTTACTTTAGTCAAAATGGGTAGCTTACACGACCCCATTGTTTTGACGTTTTTATTCGGCTTGGCCTTGATGGCGGTACTGGTAACTCGCAGAGTAACAGGAGGAATCATCGTCGGTATATTGCTCACTACGCTGGCTGCGCTGCCGATTGGACGCTGGTGGGGTGATGCTTCGGCTATCAATTTTGGGCAAAAAACATTGGTAAACTGGAGTGGCTTATGGGCAGCCCCTGACTTTAGTCTGTTGTTTCAACTTGATTTGATGGGGGCGTTGAGTTGGTCTCTTTGGCCAGTGATTTTTGCTTTTACTTTCACCGATTTGTTCGATAGCCTCTCCACTTTTGTAGGAGTAGCTGAAGCCGCCGACCTCTACGACCCCGACGGCAACCCTCGGCGTGTCAAGCAGTCGTTGCTGACAGATGCGGTAGCTACTGCACTGGCAGGGATACTTGGCACCAGCCCCGGAACTGCCTACATTGAGTCAGCGGTGGGCATTGAGCAGGGAGGTCGAACGGGATTGACGGCTGTGGTTGCTGCTTGTCTTTTTTTGCCCTTTATGTTTTTGTCGCCATTGTTATCGGTCATTCCAAGCATTGCTACTGCCCCGGCATTGGTGGTGGTGGGGGCGTTTATGATGAAGCCCATTGCCAAAATCAACTGGACACGCATGGACGAAGCCATTCCGTGTTTACTTGCTTTGCTGTTGATACCTTTCAGCTACTCGATTACGCAGGGTATTATTTTTGGTTTTTTGAGTTGGACAGTCTTAAAAGTAGCTACCGGACGGCATAGCGAAATTTCTCCTACGCTATGGGGCATTGATGTCTTTGCGGTTTTGTCGCTTGTAGTAGGGCATTGATTCGTATAAACTTTCCCTTTATTATTCAATAAACATACACTGCTCAATACAAAACATGATGAGGGAGGTTAGGTGGGGCAGACCTTTAACACAAAACGCTGTCAAAGTCAGCTGACTTTAACAGCGTTTTTCTTTATACTCTTTTCAGATATACTGGTTGAGAATGTTCTCAAAGAGTTCTTGCTTGCCGCTGGTTTTTTTGGGCTCTCCGTGTTGTAGGGCATAGTTGCGAAGGTCTTCGAGGGTGAGTTTTCCGAGTTCAAAATCTTTACCCGCTCCGCTATCGAAGGAAGCGTAGCGATCGGCTCGTAGTTTGCGGTAGGGAGATTTTTCGAGTACATCATGGGCAATAATCAAGGCCCTTGCAAAAGTATCCATACCGCCGATATGGGCAATGAAAATATCTTCCAAATCGGTCGAATTGCGTCGGGTTTTTGCATCAAAATTGATGCCACCTGCTTTGAAGCCTCCCGCTTCGAGAATGACCAGCATGGCTTCTGTAAGTTCGCCAAGGTTGGTCGGAAACTGGTCGGTGTCCCAGCCGTTTTGATAGTCGCCGCGGTTGGCATCAATGCTTCCGAGCATACCGGCATCGGCTGCTACTTGGAGTTCGTGCTGGAATGTATGCCCCGCCAATGTGGCGTGATTTACTTCGATATTGAGTTGAAAATCTTTGTCGAGGCCGTATTGTCGCAAAAAGCCAATGACTGTGGCCGAGTCGTAGTCGTACTGGTGCTTGGTAGGCTCGCAGGGTTTGGGTTCAATAAAAAACGTTCCTTTGAAGCCATTTTTGCGGGCATAGTCGCGGGCGACAGTCAGAAACTGCGCCAAATGCTCAATCTCACGCTTCATGTTGGTATTGAGCAGGCTCATGTAGCCTTCACGACCTCCCCAAAAAACATAATTTTCGCCACCGAGAGCGATAGTAGCATCGAGGGCGTTTTTAACTTGTGTGGCAGCATAGGTAAGTACATGAAAATCAGGATTGGTAGAAGCCCCATTCATGTAGCGAGGATTGGAGAAAACATTGGCTGTACCCCAGAGGAGTTTGACTCCACTTTCGGCCTGTTTGGCTTTGGCATAATCGGTGATGACCTGCATACGATGCTCGTATTGGGCAATAGTAGCCCCTTCGTCTATCAAGTCCACATCGTGAA
>JBKBKL010000113.1:12912-13823 GCA_046294665.1 Runella sp. | reverse complement strand
AAACAACAAAATTTAACACAAGAACAAGTAAATCAACTAATTAGTATGGTATAAATCACTTTTACAGAGTTTTCAATTTCAAAGATTGATCATTTTACAAATGATTTGTTGTATTGGTCAGATTCGATTCTTTGATTTTGAAGGATTGATGAGCCTACCGGGTAGGTGAAAAGCTGACTTGTATTTACAACAACCCTCTATATTCAAATCAAAATTTGGCAACGTGCCCAGTATCATAATCCTTGTTCAAGTGCAGGCTTTTATGAATGATATTATAAAAAGAGGTATGAGTAATGGGCATTGTTTTGTGTTTTGGAGTTTTAACTTTTTGCGGGTCTATACAAATAGACCGAAGCTACAAGTTGATAAAAGATTTGATCTTTTGAGTTAAATTTGGGCGTATAACCCTCATTTGCTCAATGACTTTATGGCTCAAACCAAAACCTTAATCCTCCAAAAACTCCTTCAAGTCCTTGATGCCAATCTTGACAAACCCGACTTTTCGCTCGATGAAGTCTGCAAGGAGTTGGGCGTGAGCTGTACACAGTCGTATCAAGAAATGAGTTTTGGAAGATGCCAGTACGTTTGTCAACAAATAAGAAGAAAACAGCAAGTTTAAAACCACCAGCCCCTGAAAGAAGTTAGTCCAATAACAGGAGGCTTGCCAAGAAGTAGCCTACAAAGGAAGGCCTAATGCCACAGGAAAAGACTAAGTAGATGAGTGATTTATACTTTGACAACTTTGGACGGGCGACAAAGTTAGGCACGTTTCCATATCAGAGCAAAGAGAGGTTAGTCTTAACTTCTCTTTCTTTGATTACAATCCCCTAAATTTTCACCCCTCAAAAGGGGCATTCATTACTTGAATCTAAGCAACATTAAAAAAAAACATCACAAAATATTGACTAAAA
>JBKBKL010000113.1:0-12902 GCA_046294665.1 Runella sp. | reverse complement strand
ACTACTTTTGCACTCCCAAATCTTTTGGGAAAACCAATAGAGGAATGGCAGAGTGGTCGAATGCGGCGGTCTTGAAAACCGTTGACTGTAACAGGTCCGGGGGTTCGAATCCCTCTTCCTCTGCTAAAAGGCTACAAATCACCTGATTTGTGGCCTTTTTTGCTTTTTGAGTAAAAAAAAACGTTGATATACTTTCCCTTTCATAAACCACCAATCCAATCAACATGAATCGTAGAGAAGCCATTCAACAAGCCGTACTGCTACTGGGAGGAATGATAGCAGCCCCCACTTTAGCAGGTGCCAACGGCCAAAAGATTTATTGGGGAGAGAGTGTCCCTGTAACTGCCGAACAAGAAGCAATGTTGGCCGAGTTGGCCGATGTCATCATTCCCACTACCTCTACCCCCGGTGCCAAAGCGGCTGGCGTAGAGAAGTTTATCGTGCGCGTTATGCGCGACTGCTACCCCAAAGCCGAGCAAGAAAAATTTTATGAGGGTCTTACACAACTCAACAATGAGGTTCGCCAGAAATTTGGAAAGAGCTTTATGGAGTTGAGTACGGAACAAAAAAATCAGGCGGTCAAAGACCTCACTACTTCCAACAAACCCTTCTTTTTGCGTGCCAAAGAACTGACCGTAACGGGCTACTTCACTTCCGAAATCGGAGCTACGCAAGCATTGGCGTATGTGGCCGTACCGGGGCGTTTTGAGGGTTGTGTACCCCTCAAGCCCGGCCAAAAGGCTTGGGCTATTTAATTCATACTTTAGGTTTGGTGAGCGAGGATTCATTCAAATCACTAAACCACCCAACTACTAAATCAACCTATAAAATGTACCTCAACATAGATGCACAAAAAGAAAATACCTACGATGCTATCGTCATTGGCTCGGGGGTAAGTGGTGGCTGGGCTGCCAAAGAACTGACCGAAAAAGGCTTGCGAGTATTGATGCTCGAAAAAGGCAAAAAGCTCGACCACGTAACGGGCTACGAAAACGCCATGAAAGACCCGTGGCAATCGCAGTACAACGGAAGGCTCACTGAAGAACAAAAAGCGACTCACCCCAAACTTAGCCGCGATTATCCCTACAATGAAATGACTGAAAAATATTGGATGAACGATATGGATTCGTTGTACAAAGAAGTAAAGCGATTCGACTGGTATCGTCCAAACATCGTTGGAGGCAAGTCTATCATGTGGGGGCGGCAATCTTATCGTTTGAGTGATATAGATTTTGAGGCCAACCTCAAAGAAGGTGTAGCCATAGACTGGCCTATCCGCTACAAAGACATAGCTCCGTGGTATAGCTACGTTGAAAGAATCGCAGGGATTTCTGGTGAAAAATTGGGACTGCCGCAGTTGCCCGATAGTGAGTTTTTGCCACCTATGGAGATGTATTGTGTAGAAAAAGAAGTACGAAAAAGCATCGAAAAGCATTTCCCCGGGCGCACTATGACCATAGGGCGTGTAGCCAACTTATCAAAACCGACCCAACTGCACATCAATAATGGACGCGCCGCTTGTCAGTATCGTAACAAATGCTCTTTAGGCTGCCCCTACGGAGCCTATTTTAGTACCCAGTCTTGTACGCTCCCCCCTGCTGTCAAAACAGGCCGTTTGACCTTGCGCCCCGAATCGGTCGTTACGAATTTGATTTATGACGAAAACAAAAAACGCGCAACGGGCGTAAGGGTCATAGATGCCGTTACGATGGAAGAGATTTTTTACCACGCTCGAGTGATTTTTGTTTGTGGCTCTGCAATAGGTTCAACAGCCATATTGCTCAACTCTACCTCCAACCGCTTCCCCAATGGTTTTGGCAACGACAGCGGAGTGCTGGGGCGTTATCTCATGGATCACCATTTCCGTACGGGAGCCAGTGGCGTTTGGGAAGGCGACGAAGACAAATACTTCTTCGGTCGTCGTGCCAATGGTATCTATATACCTCGCTATCGTAACATCGGCAACGACAAAAGAGATTATTTGCGTGGCTTTGGCTATCAAGGAGGAGGGAGCCGAGCAAGCTGGCAGCGCAATATCGCCGAGTTGAGTTTTGGAGCAGATTTCAAAGAAGAAATGACTAAACCAGGACCTTGGACGATGGGGCTGGGGGCTTTTGGCGAAACCTTGCCTTACTACGAAAACCGTATGTATCTCGACCCCAAAGAAAAAGACAAATGGGGTATGCCGCTGGTAGTGTTTGATGCCGAACTCAAAGAAAACGAGCGTAAAATGCGTGTTGATATGGCCAATGATGCCGCAGAAATGCTCGAAAAAGCAGGATTGAAAAATGTAAAAACCAACGACCGTGGCTCGTATCTCGGTATGGCTATTCACGAAATGGGTACAGCACGCATGGGACGCGACCCCAAGACCTCCATTCTCAATGGCAACAATCAAGTACACGCTTGCAAAAATGTATTCGTAACCGACGGTGCTTGCATGACCTCTGCCTCTTGCGTCAATCCCTCACTAACGTACATGGCACTTACGGCCCGCGCTGCTGACTTTGCTGTCAAAGAAAGTAAAAAGGGCAATATTTGATTTGAAGACGTTTTTTTAAAAAAATAGACTTTAAGCGTAAGCGACGGAATTGCTTTAAGCGATTCCGTCGCTTTATTGTATTAATGATTCTTAAAAATGCCGTAAGTGTTTTCTTTGTTGGGGTGGATTGAAAATAAAACGCTACTTTTGTGGCAAAGCTTCTATCCGTTTTTGTATCGAATTTTAGTCTGAAGTATGCGCCTCAAAAAGAAAAAAGTAGGGAGTTATCCCAATGCTATGATTATTGCGAGTCTGACCGCCGCACTTTTTCTCATAGGTTTTTGTGGTTTATTGGTGGTACAGTCCAAAAAACTTATCTCTATCATCAAGCAAAATATCGAAGTACGAGTCATGCTCGACAAAGACTTAGACTCCCTCAAAGTAGCCACTATCGAAAAAAAGATAGTACAGCAGCCCTTTGTACTTTTTACCGACAGCAAACCACAAGTGTTTTTTTTCTCTAAAGACGAAGCGGCCAAGGCATTTATTGCTGATACCAAAGAGGATTTTACGGCTTTTATTGGCGAGAATCCCCTGCATGATAGCTACCGGGTTCGACTACAAGAAGAGTTTTTTGAAGACTCCAAACTGCGCCAAATCAAGGCCGATTTAGAGAAAATTGAAGGAGTTTTTGAGGTAGTATATCAAGAAAATTTGGCCGACCAAATCAACAAAAACCTCACGAAAGTTTATCTGATTTTGGCTACGTTTGCTGTTATTATGCTCATTATCATTGTATTACTGATGAACAATACCATTCGGCTGGCGTTGTATTCGCAGCGTTTTTTGATACGAAGTATGCAATTAGTAGGAGCGACCAACAGTTTTATCCAACGTCCTTTTCTCAAAAATGGGGCGGTGCAAGGGCTGATCAGTGGCCTTATCGCAGCGGGGCTTATTGTCATCATTCAGCAAGTGGCCTTGCGGCAAATTGAAGGGCTGCATATCTTGCAGGAATACCCTAAATTGGGCATACTGCTACTGGGCGTAGTTATCTTGGGAGTACTCATTGGTATTGCCAGTACGTTTCAGGCATTGGCACGGTATCTGCGTATGACTTTAGACGATTTATATTAAAAATTAAACAGTTTGTTATGAAAAAAAGCACGCTTCCTTTTGGTAGAAAAAATTATCTTTTGATGATTGTAGGTATAGTACTTATCCTTGTGGGTTTTTTGATTATGAGTTTAGACAAAGAAGAATTTGGGTTCGGTTTTTTGGGTTTAACCCTCGGCCCGATTGTCGTCATGTCAGGATTTATTGTTGAGTTTTTTGCTATCCTGCGTAAGTCTTGACGGGGCCGCTCGTGCGGTCTTGGGTCTTGAGAAATAAAATTTCTTCTTAACGCCTTCATAATGAATTTTTTCCAATCTTTGATTTTAGCCATCGTCGAAGGGATTACAGAATATCTGCCTATTTCCTCTACGGGGCACATGATTTTGGCTTCCTCTTTCATGGGCATAGCTTCCGACCCTTTTGTCAAATTTTTTACGGTAGCCATTCAACTGGGAGCGATTCTGGCCGTAGTAGTGCTTTATTTCAAACGATTTTTTAAGTCGCTTGATTTTTATTTTAAGTTGCTGGTTGCCTTTATCCCGAGTGCTATTTTTGGGGTGTTGTTGAGCGATACGATAGACGCTCTGCTCGAAAGCCCACTGGGAGTGGCCATCGCACTATTGCTTGGTGGTATTGTCTTACTCTTTGTAGATCAATGGTTTAACAAACCTAAAATTGAAAACGCCGACTCGTTAGACTATCAGACAGCGTTAAAAATTGGCTTTTTTCAGTGTCTTGCTATGGTGCCGGGCGTATCGCGGTCGGGGGCTACGATAGTGGGCGGCATGACCCAGAAACTCTCACGTAAAGCTGCTGCCGAATTTTCGTTCTTTTTGGCAGTACCAACCATGTTTGCGGCTACTGCCAAAAAGGCTTACGATTATTACAAAGATGGCCTCGTACTCAACGAAGAACAAGTCAAGCTCTTGGCGGTGGGCAATATCGTCGCTTTTGTGGTGGCGATGTTGGCTATCAAATTTTTTATAGATTTTCTGGCAAAATACGGCTTTAGGGTTTTTGGCTGGTATCGTATTTTGCTTGGAGGTATAATTTTAGCCCTGCTAATGGCGGGATACGATTTGAAAATAGTCTGACGAAAAAATGCCTCAAAATACTACTCCTGTTGCCGATGAAGGCGAAGTGATTCTTATCAATAAACCCTTGACATGGACTTCGTTTGATGCCGTAAACAAAATCAAAAAGTCTTGCAAAATCAAGAAAATAGGCCATGCCGGCACGCTCGACCCGCTGGCTACGGGGCTGTTGATTTTGTGTACAGGAAAAAAAACCAAAGACATCGAAAATTATCAAGCTGCCGAGAAAGAATATACCGGTACGCTGGTGTTGGGCAAAACTACACCTTCGATAGACCTCGAAACAGAGTTTGATGCTACTTATCCTACCGAACATATCACTGCTGATGCTCTCCGCCAAGCTGCGGCACAACTGACTGGTACGATAGAGCAATATCCCCCTATTTATTCGGCTGTAAAAATGGGAGGTGAGCGACTTTACAAAAAAGCGCGCCGTGGCGAAGCCGTCGAAATCAAACCACGCGTCGTAACAGTGTCAGTTTTTGAAATAGATGATACCTCTTTCCCTCAAATACGCTTTCGAATCGTTTGTTCCAAAGGTACGTACATTCGTAGCGTAGTACGTGATTTTGGGTTGTTGCTTGGTTCGGGAGCCTATTTGAGTGAGCTTTGTCGTACACGCATCGGTGATTTCTGGCTCAAAGATGCCGTAGAAATTCAAGATTTTATCAGAAAAAAACAGGCTATTAGTGCTTGATTTTGAATATAATGCAAGTTTACTATAACATCACAGATTTTGAAAGAATTGACAAGGCGGTAGTAACGAGTGGTACGTTTGACGGAGTTCATTTGGCACATCAAAAAATACTCACTCGCTTGCGCGAAGTAGCCGAAAGTACAGGAGGCCAGACTGTCGTGCTAACTTTTTGGCCGCACCCTCGTATGGTAGTATCTCAAGATAGCCAAGAATTACGATTACTTTCGACCATTGACGAAAAAATAGAACTTTTGCGCCAAAATGGTGTGCATCATTTAGTCGTCATTCCCTTTACGCGGGCGTTCAGTGAACTCTCCTCTGAAGATTTTATTCAAAATATTTTAGTGAAAGGTATTGGTACTCAAAAGTTGGTCATTGGCTATGATCATCGCTTTGGGCGTAACCGTGAGGGGAGTTTTGAATATTTGCAAAAAAATGCTTTTCGCTATGGTTTTCAAATAGAAGAAATCCCGCGCCAAGAGATAGATAACCTGACGATAAGTTCGACCAAAATACGACAGGCACTATCGGAAGGTCATACGACCGTAGCCAACGAGCTTTTGGGTCGTTTTTATAGTTTTTCGGGGGTGGTGGTCAAAGGCCGACAACTGGGGCGCACCATTGGTTTTCCGACGGCCAATGTCCACGTTTCGGAAAGTTATAAACTGATTCCCGCCGATGGCGTTTATGCCGTTCGGGTGCATATTCGTAACCAACTCTATGGAGGGGTAATGAGCATCGGTTTTCGGCCTACGGTCAATGGCGTAGGGCGTACCCAAGAGGTCTATATCTTTGATTTTAAGGAGGATATCTATGGCGAAAAACTCAAAGTGGAATGTGTAGAGTACCTCCGCCCCGAACTAAAGTACGATAGCCTCGACGCATTGGTCAAGGCTATCGAGGTAGATTGCGACAATGCACAACGGGTTTTGGCGCGACTTTAGCCTTTCATTTGTGCTTCAACGACCGCTATGGCCACCATATTGACGATTTCGCGAACAGAACTTCCCAACTGCAATACGTACACAGGCTTGCCCATACCCAACAAAATCGGCCCGATAGCCTCATATTCACTGACTTCTTTGAGGAGGTTGTAGGCGATGTTGCTGGCCGAAAGGTTGGGAAATATGAGTGTGTTGGCTCCTTCGTCTGCCAATTTGCTGAAGGGGTGATTGGTACGGAGGAGTTCGGTATCAAAAGGCAAATGTGCTTGCATCTCACCATCTACAATCATATCGGGGTACTTTTTGTGGAGTTTAGCCACGGCTTGCCCCATTTTTTCGGCATCTTCACCTTTGGCACTTCCGAAGTTGGAGTAGGAGAGGAGGGCAATGCGTGGTTTGATGTTGAACCGCTCTACGGCACGGGCAGTCAGCTCGGTGATTTCGACAATATCATCAATACTGGGGTTGAAATTGACCGTCGTATCGGCCAAAAACAACGGCCCTCGGCGCGTGAGCAAAATGTACATACCTGCCACTTTTTGGACACCCGGTTCTTTACCAATGATTTGTAATGCTGGCCGAATGGTGTCGGGGTAGTTGCGAGTAAGGCCCGAAATGAGTGCATCGGCTTCGCCCATTTCTACCATCATCGCCCCGAAGTAATTGCGGTAATACATCATCTTGCGGGCTTCGGTGGCATTGACTCCCTTGCGTTGGCGTTTTCTGAAATAAGCCTCCGTAAACTGATCAATATGGGCAGCTTGGTCGGGATTGTAGGGGTCTATGACGGGCACATCGCTCAAGTCAAGGGCATTGAGTTCGATGATGGAGCGGATTTTGGCTTCTTTCCCCAACAAAATAGGGATAGCAATACCCTCATCGCGTACTTGCTGGGCTGCACGGAGTACCTGTACGTTTTCGGCATCGGCAAAAACCACTCGTTTGGGGGCTTTGCGGGCTTTGCTGATGATTACTCTCGAAATCTGATTGTCTTGGCCAAGTCGTTTTTCTAATTGTTGAATGTAAGCGTCCCAATCGGTGATAGGGTGCTGCGCCATACCACTTTCCATGGCGGCTTTGGCTACGGCAGGGGCTACGGTGGTGAGGAGGCGTGGATCTACGGGCTTGGGTATGATGTACTCACGCCCGAAGGTAAGGTTGTTGGTATTGTAGGCCAAATTGACAATGTCGGGTACTGGTTTTTTGGTCAAATCGGCCAAAGCACGTACCGCTGCCAATTTCATCTCTTCGTTGATTTCGGTAGCACGTACATCTAAGGCCCCTCTAAAAATGTAAGGAAACCCCAGTACATTATTTACTTGATTGGGATAGTCGGATCGGCCTGTGGCCATGATGACATCTTCGCGGGCGGCTACGGCATCGGGATAAGGGATTTCGGGGTCAGGGTTGGCCATGGCAAATACCATCGGGTCTTTGGCCATGCTTTTGACCATCTCCTGCGATACGACGTTGGCCTTCGACAATCCCAAAAATAAATCTGCGCCCACCATCGCTTCGGCCAATGAGCCAAAACGACGCTCCGAAGCAAACTCGGCTTTCATGGCATCAAGGTCGGTGCGGGCGGTATTGATATGGCCTTTGCTATCAAACATATCAATATTTCCTCTACTTACCCCAAGCGACACATACAACTTGGTACACGAAATAGCTGAAGCCCCTGCTCCCGAAACTACCACGCGAATATCCTCGATTTTTTTGCCTACCAACTCCAGCCCATTCAACAACGCCGCTGCACTGATGATAGCGGTGCCGTGCTGGTCGTCGTGCATGACGGGGATATTCAGCTCTTTTTTGAGTCTTTCTTCAATCTCAAAACACTCTGGGGCTTTGATGTCTTCGAGGTTTACACCGCCGAAAGTCGGCTCCAAGATTTTGACAGTACGTACAAACTCGTCCACATCTTTGGTGTTGAGTTCGATGTCGAACACGTCAATATCGGCATAAATTTTAAAGAGCAATCCTTTCCCTTCCATGACAGGCTTGCCAGCTTCGGGGCCAATATCGCCTAATCCCAAAACGGCAGTACCGTTGCTGATGACGGCCACTAAGTTGCCTTTGGCGGTGTATTTATAGACATCTTCGACGTTGCGGTGGATTTCCATGCAAGGCACAGCTACCCCCGGCGAATACGCCAGCGAAAGGTCGAGTTGATTGTTGGTTTCTTTCGTCGGTACGACTTGGATTTTGCCCGGACGGCCTTTGGCGTGATAGTGAAGTGCATCTTCGGGGCGGATTTTGGGATTCATACGTGTTTGGGTTGAGTTGAGAATATCTGATTGTTGGATAGTTTGAAATCAAATTGTTTTGTTTTTACTACGGGATTTATTTCACAACAAAAATTATATCTGTCAATGCAGTAAATGTTTGGGGTTTACCTTTGAAATTGAAACTTACCTTTAAGTCGTCAATTTTCTTAGTTCCAAAATTATCTAAGTATGAAATAATCGTTGGTTTTAAAAGGTCGAGATTTCTTTTTAGTTTCCAAGAACTATTGAAGTCGTCCGTGTCCACAAGCACAAGAAACAAGCGGTTTTCAGAACCAAATCGCATCTCACCTTGATTTTCGTATAGCCAAGTCGCAAGAACTTTTGGATTAGCTTGAACTTCGTTAAGAATTTCAAGTTTCTCTTTTTTTAGAGTATTCAAAACATCATTACAGAAAGCGTCATTTCTGTCTTTCATCTTTTCAACTATTTCATAAAAGATGTCAGCAGGTTTCGCTTTTTTATCAAAAACAATTTTAGCTTCTTCTGCTTTCTTTTTCAGAAAAGTTAATTCAACAGGGTAACCTTTTTCTTTGCGTTTATCTTTTATGTATTCAGCGGGTAAATAAGTTACTTTTAAGTCGAAAGGAACATTGTTGATGAAAAAATCAACACTCTTTATTTGTCCTACTGTTGGTAAAACTGTTGGGTGTGATTTAAAAATATGTTCGATTAAAATGCTACTCCAGTGATTATACCAACTGTTTAAAACATATCCCTGAACGGCAATATTAATTTCCGTTTCAAACTTTGAAATAAGCGTGTCATAAGATTTGTGAACCTTCACATAGTGGCTCACCAAATATTTGTCCAGAGAATTTTGATAGTCGCCACCCCAATCAAAGTTTTTCAGCTTATAGAGTTCAGAAACTAATTGAACTGTATCAAGTTTACCAACTTGTTTTCCGTTTTCTTCTCTGATGTAGTCATCTAAAATTTTATGGGAATTAACAGGGTCTTTTGAAAGTAGCATAAATAACTCAACAAATTGCTTGGCTAAAGCTGTTTCCTTTAAAGTGATTGAATTACTTTTCAAAAACTCAGCTATAAGTTCTTTACGAACTATTGATTTGGTTTTAAGCCAAAGCAATCCTATTGTATCGTTACTAAACTCTTCAAGTTTTTCACTTTCGTGTTGTTTCTTCCAATAATTAAAGTCCTTCATTTACTAATTCTTGTTGATGATTGGTTGTTACAAAATGTTTCTTTTTGGGTTTGCAGACAAACAAAATTTCTTGACTACCTGCAACGCTTCCTTTTCCACCCCTGCCATTTTGATAGGTTTTTGCTTCCACCTTAACATCTCTATATTTTGAAATTAGTTTTTCAAATTCTTCAATTCCCGGATAACTACGGTTATTGTAACTGATTAACCAATTCGGGATTTCTTCTGAAAGTTCAAATAGTTTTATAAATGAATTTATAACATCACGTTTTTTATCAAATCCACTTACACGTTGTGGCTCATATCGTTTGATGCCATTAATGAATTGTTTGTCTTTCCAATATTCGGTATAAGTTTCAAGCAGATGGTAAAATCCTTGATAATCTGCGTGACTATCGCAATATGGAGGGTCAAAATATGCTAAATCAACATTCTCAACTGTCGGCAATAACTCTAAAATATTTTTATGGAAACTTAGATTATCTTGTTGATTGTCGAACACGGCATTGTTGTATTTAGGCAACAGTTCTTCAAAAATTTCTTTTATCGGTCTTACCAAACTACGATTACGTTTAATTCTTTCAGGGTCGTTTGCATAAACTAATGCTTGCGTATGACCAAAATGCCCCATTGTGATTTTCCTTGTCATACTGCGATTTATTACTGCAAATGCAATTGCTTGCTTTATTGGATTGTCAAGCAAGGGAATGTTTGCCCTGAAATTATCTAAAAAAGCGGCTTCTTCTTTTTCAAAGAACACATTAGTAAAAGTGCTTTCAATCAATTCAAAATCCTTCTTGTTATTTGCTGAAGCAAATAAAATTTTCAAATCATCTTCATTGAGTTTTGTGTCTTTGTTTTGAATTAAAGCTAATCCTATTTGGTTGTTGAAGTTCAAAAAATCGTTTGTAATTGTCTTGTATCCAAGTTGTTTAAACAGAAACGCAACCGACTGTGAACCTGCAAATGCGTCAATTGCTGTTTTTACATTGTCAGGTATAAACTTTTTTATCCAAGCCAAATGAGTGTGTTTAGCACCCAAATATTGTGGCTCTGGAAACTGGTAAGCGAAATATGTATATTCTTCAAAAAGCATTTTTATCTATTTGTTTTTTAAGTCGGCAAGTTACGATTTTTACCAGATGGTTTGAGGTTTATCTTTTTTAAGAACTACTACAAATAAGCTAATTTTTTTTGAAAGCCTTCAAAGCCGTCTGTGTAGTTTCTGACAATGCTAAGCGACCACTGGTAGCGGCTCGCTCTGCCAGCAAGGTCGGCCAATGCGATGTGTCTTGCCAAAAAGCACGTTTGAGGGCGGTGAGTGCTTGGGGGGAATATTGGGCAAGTTGCGCTACAAAATCGTGGAGGGCATTGTCCATGTCGGCTATGTTTTGAAATACTTCGTGGTACAATCCTTTTTCCTGCGCCCATTGGGCCGAAAAAAACTGCTGAGGCTTGAGTGCCATTTGGCTGAAGGCCGAAAGGCCGATTTTTCGCTCTACGGCCGGGCCTATGACAAAAGGTCCGATGCCTATGGCCAACTCACTCAACCGTATGGCGGCTTGCTCGGTAGCGAAACAATAATCGGCAGCCGCAGCCAAACCTACACCGCCGCCGATGGCCTTGCCTTGTATTCGACTTATTACGATACTGGGACTATTGCGACAAGCCAAGATGACATTGGCAAAGCCTGAAAAGAAAGCGATGCTCTCTGCTTCGTTTTGAAGTTGGAGAAGCTCGTCGAAACTGGCACCCGCACAGAAAGTTCGCTCGCCTCCACTTTGGAGTACGATGACTCGAGCAGCTTTTTGCCCGGCTTCTTCAATCGCGTTGGCCAATGCTTGCAGCAAATCGCTGGGGAGGGCATTGTGTGCAGGGGTCGAAAAAATGATTTTAATCACGCTTTCGGAGGGAGATTCTATTTGAATCGTTCCTTTTTCTGACATTGATTTGATGATTTAATGCTGATTTTTGAATTGTTTTGCAAAAAATTAACCCTCATGATGTACACATTATTCAAACGTCCTTTGGTCATTCTTTGTTTGTTGGGAATCAGTACCCTTGTATTAGCACATGAATTTTGGCTTTATCCTGCCGATTTTTTTCCAAAAATAGGGCAAAAGTTAGCTTTCAGTATCAATGTAGGAGAAGATTATGTAGGCGAACGTTGGGGGGGTGGTGAGCGACGTGTAACTCGATTGGGGCATCTTTCGATACAAGGAGAGGAAAATTTATTGCCCAAGATTCGTCAGGGAAATGAAGGGGTAGAAGTCCCCGAAGTGGAGATTACACAAGCAGGTACTCAAATGATAGTTGTCGAAACCAACAATTCATTCATAGAACTTGCCCCCGACAAGTTTACGGATTATTTGAAAGAAGACGGGTTGGACATCGCTTTGCGCTATCGGGAACAAAACGGTGAAACGCAAAAAAATGGCCGAGAGTTGTATCGTCGTTGTGCCAAGACGATTCTTCAAGTAGGAAATCAATACAACGACTTTTCTACACGACCTGTGGGGTCTGTTTTGGAAATACTCCCCATTCAAAACCCATATAATCTGAAAGGGAAACCCCTCACCTGCCGATTTTTGTATGAAGGCAAACCCCTCCAAAACGCATTGACCCGCTGCTGGAGGCGGGTCAATGGCAAAACCGAAGTAGAGTTGAAACGAACTAATCAGCGGGGGGAAGCCACCTTTACACTGCCTCAAAAAGGTAAAGCTGCTTACATGGTCAGTGTAGTACAGATGGTTCGACTTACCAACAACCCTCAGGCTGACTGGCAAAGTACTTGGGGGAGTATGACTTTTGGGCTAAAATAACACTCGGTTTAGACCGATAGTTTTTTCATCCATTCGGCATTGACTTTCATACTCTCCATCGGACTGACGGGATACTGCTCTTGCTCAACGATATAATGTTTTACACCTGCTTTTTTAGCAGTTTTCAGAATGTTGGCAAAATCTACCGAGCCTTTGCCTAAGTCTTTTTGGGTTACTTTGTTGCCTTCTTTCACCATGTCTTTGAGATGAACCAATTCGTAGCGTTTGCCGTATTTTTTGAGATGGGCTACGGTATCTTGACCTGCAGCTACAATCCAGCACAAATCCAACTCAAAC
>JBKBKL010000112.1:0-14084 GCA_046294665.1 Runella sp. | reverse complement strand
CGTCTTGATAAAAGCCAAAAACGGCCAAAAAGTGTTGCTCTACGACTTAGAAGGCAAAAAACACCGCTACTGATTTTGGGAAAAAGGCGGTATCTTTGTAAAAATAATTAAGTAAAGGTCATGGAAGAAATTATCTTTGAAATAGAACAATCTGACTCAGATGGCGGCTATGTAGCCCATGCTGTCCTCTCAGAAAACGCTCAAATCGTAACTCAAGGCGATACCATAGAAGAACTTAAAATGATGATAAAAGATGCTTTAGAATGTCATTTTGACGACGAGTCCGAAATCCCCAAAAAAATTATCCTCAAATTCATTCGTCAAGAAGTACTTGATTTTTGACCATTTATAGATGATCCCCAAAGAAATTACAGCGCAGGAGTTGATCAAAAAAATAAAAAAGTGGGGTTACGAACCTGTTCGCCAAAAAGGAAGTCATATCAGGATTCAAACTTTACAGAATGGCAAACATTCCGAAACCATTCCAAATCATAAGCCTCTCAAAGAAGGTACTCTAAAGACTATCCTTTCTAATATTGCCAAACACTTTGAATTGACTTCCCAAGAATTCATCGAAAAATTATTCGACTATAAGCCATGACCACAGACACAATCACCGATACATCACTACTAAGACTTAGCGGCGAACTGCGGTTGCGCGTGTTGGGGCTTTACAAAAAAGCCAATGCCGGTCATATCGGCTGCTCATTGAGTTGTATTGATTTACTGATTGCGGCACTGATTCATCACAAACGACCACAAGATTCGTTTTTATTGTCCAAAGGCCATGCAGCGGCGGCGTTGTATGTAGCCTTGCACCACTTGGGCGAAATCTCCGACCAAGTACTCGACACCTTCTATCTCGACGGCACTACCCTGCCCGCCCACCCCGCCCCCAACAAGCACAAAGGCATACCCTTTGCCACCGGCTCACTCGGACACGGGCTACCGATAGCCACGGGCATAGCCCATGCAGGCCAACTGGCTGGAGATGATTCGATTTCTTATGTACTCATGTCCGACGGCGAAACCAACGAAGGCACTACTTGGGAAGCCGCCCACTATGCTACTCAAAACCGATTGGACAACCTCATTGTGTTGATAGACAAAAATGGTTTGCAAGGCTTCGGCAACACTACTGACATACTGGGCGATACAGCCTCCCCTGCCAAATGGCGCGCTATGGGCTTTGAGGTAGTAGAAGCCGACGGCCACGACCCCGCCGCCCTCATCGCACTGATCGAATCACTCAAAAAAGCCAAAAACGGCTTACCCAAAGTCATCATCGCCCATACTACCAAAGGCAAAGGTGTATCATACATGGAAAACCGCATGGAATGGCACTACTTGCCGATGAGCGATGAGCTTTATGAGCAAGCTAAAAAAGATATTATAAGACTTTATTTTTAATAAAATGACAGACCGCGAAAGAATCAATCAGTTGGAATTGCTCATTACAGAATTTGCTATCAAGCAAGATGAGCATACTGCAATTTTGGAAGAACATTCCGCCAAACTCAAACGTATTGAGGTACAAATCAAACGGTTGGAGTCTGCATTGGCTATATGTGTAAAAGGCATCGAACGCCAAAGTGATGATATGCAGTTTTTGCTACGCAAACAAATCGAATTTGAGCAAAAACTAAACGAGTTAAGACAATATGTGGATCAACGTTTTGACAAAATGGAGGGTAGATTTGACAAAATGGAGGGTAGATTTGACAAAATGGAGGATAGATTTGACAAAATGGAGGATAGATTCGATAAAATGGAGGATAGATTCGATAAAATGGAAGGAAGAATGGATAACATGGAAACAAAATTAGATGCCATCATCACGATTTTACAAAATCGAAATTAGAAAAAGAATATTTTCTAAAACGGACTTTCCCAAGTTTGCATGAATTACTTACCAAAGGAGAGGGTTAGAAAAAAAAATCGTTATTAAAATTTTACAAACATTCACCCATTTGACAAAAACGACTTTAAATGCCCAAGGCATGACCAAAAATCAAGAGAAAATACTCCAACTTCGCGGCCCCATTTTTGTCTTTGGAGCCAGTGGCTTTATCGGGGCCAATTTGTTCAAAGATATTTTTGCCATACGCAAAGACGTATATGCAGTTACTCACGATGCTACCAAAGCATGGCGATTGAAACTCCTCAACGTTCCGTTTGAAAATATCGTCCATTGCGACATCGTTTCGCCCTATTCGGTCAAGCAGGTTTTTGATGAGTACAAGCCGCGTACTATTTTCAATCTGGCGGCTTACGGAGCTTACAGCAAGCAAAAAAACACTACCCTTACCTACGAAACCAACGTAATCGGCACGGTCAATCTGCTCGAAAACTGCACCGAAGAAACCGCTTATATTCATGCCGGTAGTAGCTCCGAATATGGCTTCAACTGCGCCGCTCCCCAAGAAACTGACCCCGTAAAACCCAACAGCCACTATGCCGTATCGAAAGTATCGGCAGCGTATTTGATTGAGTTTTATGCCAAAGTTCATCAGCGCAAAGCCCTCAACTTGCGCCTGTATTCGATTTATGGTGCATGGGAAGAACCCGACCGCCTTATTCCGCGCTTGGTCGAAGAGGCGCGCAAAGGAGGCTACCCACCACTCGTTTCGCCCGACATCAGCCGCGACTTTGTCTATATTGACGATTGCGTAGAAGCCTTTGTAGAGGCTGCCTTACGAGTAGATAAACATATCGCAGGTCGCTCCTACAACATCGCCACCGGCCAAAAAACCACCATGCGCGAGTTGGTGGAGGTAGCGCGGCAGACTTTCCAAATCGCACAAGCCCCTGTGTGGGGTTCGATGCCCAATCGCGGCTGGGACTTGGCCGACTGGTACGGAAACCCTACCGCTGCCGAGCAAGATTTAGGCTGGAAAGCGCGTACCTCACTCAGCGACGGCCTCCAGATGTACCACGACTGGCAAATGAGCATAGGCTACGAAGATCGTGTACTGCCCGCATTCAAAAATCCCCAACTCAACCCCGTCATTTCGGCTATTGTGGCTTGCTACAAAGATGCCCAGGCCATACCTTTTATGTATGAGCGGCTTGTCAAGACTTTCAACGAAATGAAGGTTCGCTACGAAATCATCTTCGTAAACGATGCCAGCCCCGACAACCAAGAGGAGGTCATCAATGCAATATGCGAAAAAGACCCCAACGTCATCGGCATTACACATAGTCGCAATTTTGGCTCACAATCGGCCTTTTTGAGTGGTATGGAAATAGCCACCGGAGATGCCGTCGTACTTATGGACGGCGACTTGCAAGACCCTCCCGAAGTGATTCCGAAGTTTTATGAAAAATGGTGTGAAGGCTACGACGTAACGTATGGCGTAAGAGTAAAGCGCGAGATGAAGCCTCATATCGAGTTGTTTTATAAGACTTTTTACAAAGTATTTCAAAGTTTAAGCTACGTCCCCATTCCACGCGATGCCGGTGATTTTTCGATGATAGACCGCAAAGTAGTCAAGCAACTCGTAGCCCTGCCCGAAACCGAGCAGTTTTTGCGCGGCTTGCGGGCATGGGTGGGCTTTAAGCAAACGGGTGTGGACTACGTGCGCCCTGAGCGAATGTTTGGCGTAAGTACCAACAACTGGCGAAAAAATATCTGGTGGGCCAAGAAAGCCATTTTCTCGTTTAGCTTCGTACCCCTCGAAATGATGAGCTATGCAGGCGTAGTGCTGATGCTACTTTCGGTGCTGGGTATCATCGCGCAGTTTGTGGCGTGGGCGGTGTCGCCCAATCCGCCCGAAGGTGCTACCACCATCATCATGCTGCTGCTATTTTTTGGCGGCCTCAACCTCCTCGGACTGTCCTTTTTGGGCGAATATGTCAGTAAGATTTTTGAAGAAACCAAAAAACGTCCTAAATTTATTCGCACCAAAATCAGAATAGGCGAAAAACTCTACAAAACCTCCGACGAAATCAAAGCCCTCGTAGCCGAACGAACCAAATAAAACCAAGAACTTAGAACCAAATAAAATATGGCCACCACTGCACTCAAAGAAAACGTACAGGAATTCAACAAAAACGTACAAGAAAACGGCGGATTTTTATACACGACCAATGCGCAGTTTTCGTCGTATGTAGCCAATAAGCGCATTTCGGAGGAGATTTTCAAACATATCAAACCCGAATACAAAACCCTCGTGGACATCGGCTGTGGCGATGGCGTTTATACCAACGAAATCAAACAAAACTTCCCTCACTTGAAAGTCTATGGCTTCGACCCCGCCGCCAAGGCCATCGAAAACGCCAGCCAGATTTTTCCCGATGTGGAGTTTCGGGCTATCAATTTGCTCGACGACAATATCCAACTTCCCGAAAAAAAGTTTGATGTAGGCGTGATACGTGGTGTTTTGCACCATTTGGCCGACCAACAAAAGGCCATTGAAAACGCCTTCAAACTCACCGACAACATCATCATCATGGAACCCAACGGCAACAACCCCATTTTGAAACTCATCGAAAAAACCTCCAAATACCATATCGAGCATGAGGAACAGTCGTTTTTGGAGTTTTCGCTCAAAAAATGGATCAAAAATGCCGGTGGTAAAATAACCGCCTGGTCATATATAGGCTATGTACCTTTCTTTTTCCCGACGGGACCTGCCAAGTTGATTTATGCTATGCAGCCTTTCTTAGAAAAAATACCGGTGTTGAAACATATTTTCTCGGCACAGTTTATCATTGCGGCCAGCAAAGTGAAATAAAAACTGCATTGAATTATGGAAAAAATAGAGCTTCATCAACTCCGCTTCAGCGACGACGAGTTTTATTCGTTTTGCCGCCAAAACGACACGCTCAAATTTGAACGCGAAGCCAACGGAACCATTATCGTCATGCCAAACACAGGAGGAAAAACCGGAAAAAGAAATCTTAAAATAACGATGCGTCTTGGAATCTGGAACGAGAAAACCCAACTGGGTGAAGCCTTCGATTCTTCTACCGCCTTTCGACTGCCCTCCACGGCAGTGCGCTCGCCCGATGCAGCATGGATAGTACGGGAGCGGTGGGAAAGCCTGACCGAAAAAGAGAAAGAACAATTTCCGCCCCTTTGCCCCGATTTTGTAGTAGAACTCATGTCGGCTACTGATGACTTACAAATAGCCAAAAACAAAATGACCAACGAATGGATAGCCAATGGCTGCCGCTTGGCCTGGCTCATCAATCCCCAAGAAGAAACTAATTATATTTACAGAAGCAACGGCGAAATACAAATCGTCAAAGGCTTCGACAAAACCCTTTCGGGCGAGGACGTTTTGCCCGGCTTTACACTGGAATTGAAGGAGCTAAGATAAAGATTTTAAATTTTACAAATGATGACAACATTAGTTTTGGAAGTTGATAATGAGCAAAAAAAAATGCTCAAAAGTATGCTCAAATACCTAAAAGTAAAGTTTCACGAAGTGAGCAATGATACAGACTTTTGGGACTCTTTGTCTGAAAAAGATAAAAATCTTATCGAAGAAGGTTTGGCCGACGTAGAGACTGGTCGAGTTAAACCTATGCAAGAAGTTTTAGATAAGTATTTGAAATGAGGGAGCTAAAAGAAAACAAAATCTATCTACTACGTTTGAAAGACAACCGTACCGACCCCAAAAAATTAGGATTTTAGATTTATGCGTAAAGAATTTTCCGCTGCTATCGAAAAATTGGCGTTGGCCGATGAATCGGTGGTCTTTATCACAGGTGATTTGGGCTATAATGCCCTCGAAAATCTCCAACAAAAACTCGGCAAACGTTTCATCAATGCGGGCGTAGCCGAGCAAAACATGGTAGGTGTAGCGGCAGGCATGGCCTATCGTGGCTACAAGGTGTTTTGTTATAGCATTGCGCCGTTTGTGGTGTATCGCTGCTTGGAGCAATTCCGCAACGATGCCTGCCTGCACAACCTCCCCGTTTTTTTGGTGGGCAATGGCGGCGGCTACGGCTACGGTATCATGGGCAGCACCCACCACGCTATCGAAGACTTGGCGTGTTTGAGTAGTCTTCAAAACGTCAAAACGTGGATTCCGGCTTATGCCGATGAGGTAGAGTACGCCCTCACTCAAATTTTGGCCGAAAGCCGCCCTGCTTACCTGCGCTTGGGCGTAGGTGGCCAAACCCCCGAAGGAGCATCGCTGGCAGGGTCTTTGAAAAAAATCTGGTACTCGCCCGAAGCCAGCACAGCCATAGTAGCCCTTGGCCCTATCGTGGCCAATGTCCAAAAAGCCCTTCAAGCCTTAGACAGTCAAGCAGATTTCAACGTTTATACAGCCTTGACTTTACCGCTCACCTTGCCCTCCGACACCCTCGATGAGCTTCGTTCAGTTGAAAATATCATCGTCGTAGAAGAACATGTAAGTATCGGTGGACTGGGGCAGCAGCTATCGGTGAAGTTACTGGAAGCGGGCATTCGCCCCCAAGTGTTCAAATCGCTCACGGCACAAGGCTACCCCGACGGGCTTTATGGCAGCCAAAGCTATCATCAAAAACAATCGGGCATAGACCCCAATAATCTTACCTTTGTACTTCGTAATTTTGTGCGTACCCTAAGCCCCTAAAATCCCGACTGATGAACAAACGTGGTTTTGCTGCCCTACTTTTCACGTTCGCGCTGATATTTGTCTATTTCCAGTTGTGGCATCGCTACGCTATCAATATTCCGAAATGGGACGACCACGCCTTCAAAGCCACCATTCTCCACTTCGAGAAAGCCGAAAGCGTCGGTAGCAAAATCCAAGAACTTTTCCGTCAGCACAATGAGCATCGGGTCGTACTGACGCGGTTGGTGGCTGTTTTGGATTATAAAATTTTCGGCTCTCTCAACTACGTCCATTTGATGTTCATGGGCAATTTGGCCCTGCTGGTCATCTGGTGGTTTCTGACGCGCTTCTTCAAGCCCTTGCCCGGCGCGGTGTGGTACTCGTTGCCCATCACAGCCTTTTGGTTTTCATTGGCTTTTTGGGAAAATACTTACTGGGGCATGGCCGCTATCCAAAATTTTTGGGTGGTGGCATGGGCGGTACTTACCTTTTGGCGATTGAGCCGCACCGACAACTATTGGTGGTGGGCTTTTCCGATAGCATTTGGGGCGGTCTTTACGAGTGGCAACGGCCTGCTGATTCCGCCGATAGCACTTTTTGTACTACTGATTCAAAAACGCTGGAAAGAAGCAGGGATATGGGCTGTTTACAGTGCGTTGCTGATAGGTTTTTATTTTTGGGATTATCAAAAGCCACCTACCGACTTGAGTAGCAGCGGTTTCAAGGTGATTTTGAAAGGTTTCTTGCTGTTTTGTGGCTCCCTGCTCGAAGGCCTCCCCTTTGGCAATTTCCCCGTGCAGATGCCGCTTTGGGGGGGAGCGCTGTTGTTTTTTGTGAGTTTTTGTATTCTTCTCTACCAAATCCGAAGCTATTGGAAACGCAATTTCGTCCTCGATACTTTCGACTATTTTTATCTTGGCGGCGTGCTATTTGCACTTGCTACGGCTGCGCTCGTGGCTTACTCGCGGGCAGGGGCAGGGCAAGAAGTGATGCTTACCAGCCGCTACAAAGTGTATTCAGCTTTGCTGCTGAGTTTCAATGTCATCTATCTGACGCGCTTGGTGAGTCATGGTTTCCGCGAAGTACTCACTTTGACCTTTGTGGTAGCAGCGGGGTACTTGTATCTCTGCAACCAGCACTACCATCTCTACGATGCGATTCAACTCCGCAAGTTCAATATCACCAACAGTTTCAACTGGCGCAACGAATACAACCCAAAAACAGCTATTTATAAAGCACCTAAGACTTTTCTCGACCGCATCACCCTCCCCAAAGACAGCATCGCCAAAGGCCAGCCTTGCACTTTGAAAGACAATACCCTCCAAATCACCAAAGCCAACTACCGCCTCTACGACCTCCGCGACGGCGGGCTATACATCGTCCTGACCAACGCCCACCACCAGTACGTATTTCCGACTTGGCAGGCTCGTAAACACTCGTTTCGCAATATCTTCAATTACCGCCGTTTCTTCATCAGAGGTTCTACGGCACGTGTAGCGGCTACCGACGTAGCCCCCGGTACGTATCAAGTACAGTGGCTGCACTTCGACCGAAAAAATGAACTTTACTTTGAGCCTACGCCCTGCGAGGTGGTTACTTTTGAGCAAGCCGACAAGCAACGCATCAAAACCAACTGGTAAGGTTTGATACTCAAACTGAAAAAGTTTAGCCTCTATGAGGCATCATTTCGCGCGATACATTATCAGCTACCGATATGAAGTCCCTACGGGATAGAGGTTTAATATATCCTCCCTTCTCCACTGACGATTAGCACTTAGAAGTAATTTTAATTTGACAAGTAGAATTCTATTTTCAGGTCAGTATCTTGTTTATTTTTGACAAAAAACTACAAAACAAATGCCGTTAGATTTTTCAGAAATATTGGTAGTCGGGGTTTCGTCGAGAGCGTTGTTCGACTTAGAAAAAGAGAATGAGGTGTTTGCCAAAGAAGGCATCAAAGAATTTAGAAAATACCAACTCGAACACGAAAACAAAATCCTAAACCAAGGAACTGCCTTTCCATTAATTCAAAGTCTTTTACAACTCAACAACCAAGCCAATAAGCAAATTATTGAAGTAGTAGTGATGTCAAGAAACAGTCCCGAAACAGGCGTGAGGGTACTGAAAGCTATCAAACATTACAATTTGCCTATCACCCGAACGGCCTTTTCGGGTGGAGAAGATTTGGCACCATTCATTGATGCTTACGATGTGGACTTGTTTCTCTCCCGCGACGAGAAAGACGTGCAATGGGTCATTGACAATACCAACTGTGCCGCAGCCTTGATTTACAATCCTCCCAAAGACTTCAATCCTGAAAAAAACCGCGTAAAATTTGCTTTCGATGCCGATGCCGTGGTGTTTTCGGACGAGTCCGAACAAATCTACAAAGAACAAGGCATCGAGGCTTTTCACAAACACGAAGAAGCAAATGAAGATGTGCCATTGCAAGACGGGCCTTTTGCCGAACTCTTGAGAAAGCTATCTAAAATTCAAGCACATTTTCCGATGAGCATTGAGTTGTCGCCCCTCCGAATCGCCATCGTAACCGCCCGAAATGCCCCAAGCCACATGAGGGTCATCAAGACACTGCGGCATTGGGGCGTATATGTAGATGAAGCCTATTTTATGGGTGGACTTTCAAAAGATAAAGTTTTAAAAGCATTTGGAGCACACATTTTCTTCGATGACCAAGAAACTCATTTAGACAGCTCAAGTCAAGTTGTCCCTTCGGGCAAAGTGCCTTATAAGACGGATTCTCCACTCAAAATGTACGAAAAAAAGAAACAAATCAATGGGTGAAATCATGCAGCCTAACGACCACCAAGTAAAATCCAAAAAACGGGTAGCTGACCACGGTGAGGTGTTTACCAACGAGCGCGAAGTAAATGCCATGCTTGATTTGGTGAAGCACGAAACCGAGCGCATCGAATCGCGTTTCTTAGAACCCGCTTGCGGCAATGGCAATTTTTTGGCCGAAGTGCTACACAGAAAACTCAATGTAGTGAACCAACGATACGCCAAAAGCCAAATCGAATGGGAACGCTACGCCGTCTTGGCCGTTTCGAGTATGTATGGAGTGGATATTTTGGAAGACAACGCCCAAGAATGTAGAGAGCGGCTATATCGCCTCTTTGACCAACGCTACACCGCTCTTTTTGAAGATAGATGCAAAGACGACTGCCGGCAAAGCATCAAGTTCCTCCTGGCCAGAAATATCCTCTGGGGCGATGCACTCGACTTTACCAACCCCCTTACCAAACAACCCATTGTGTTTTCGGAATGGAGTGCCGTCAATGGCTACCTAATGAAACGCCGCGATTTTATGTTTAGGTTTCTGGTCGAAAAAACACACCAGTTTTCACTCTTCAACGACCAAGGCAACGCAGCCGCCATTGACGAACCTGTCAAGGATTTTCCATTGGTGCATTTCTTAAAACTGGGCGAAGATGTCTGAACTATGATTTTTATGATTAAATGATTGACTATGAATGAGGCCACATCTTGGATTACCTGAGTTGAACTACTCTATTGCCGCTTAATATGTTACTTTATTTTGACAACATTACTATGATAAATAAACAGTACAAATATTCCGAATTGACTTCCAAAATTATTGGTTGCGCCATGACCGTGCATAAAACATTAGGCAACGGTTTCCAAGAAGTCATTTATCAAAGGGCATTAGAAATCGAAATGCGTGAAAATGGTCTCTCCTTTAATCGTGAGTTTGAAATGCCCATTTTTTATCGAGAACAGCAAATAGGAACACGAAGGGTTGATTTTTTGGTAGAAAACATTATTTCTGTTGAATTGAAAGCAATCACAAATTTAGAAGACGTTCATTTTGCGCAAGCGATAAACTATTTGGAAGTTTACAACTTAGAAATTGGTTTACTCATCAATTTTGGAGAAACAAGTTTGAACTTTAAAAGATTGACGAATAAAAAATTCAAACCAATCAGATGAATCAAAAAAATCATAGTTCAGACGTTAATTACAACCCCGACGTACTCTCCTGTCTGGCCAATTTGAGCAATGATGAGGTATTTACGCCACCCAATCTGGTCAATGACATGCTGGACTTGCTCCCCGCCGAGCTTTGGGCTGCCCCCCACGCCAAGTTTTTGGACCCGGTTTGCAAAACTGGCGTTTTTTTACGGGAAATAGCCCGACGTTTGGACAAAGGTTTGGAAACCCAACTCCCCGATAAGCAAACACGCCTCAACCACATTTTTAAAAATCAACTCTACGGCATCGCCATTACCGAACTCACCGGCCTCCTTAGCCGCCGCAGCCTCTATGGCTCCAAAACCGCCAATGGAAAATACAGCTTTTGCGAAACCTTTACTGACGAGCAAGGAAACATTCGCTACCAACGAATGAAACATACTTGGTCTAATGGTAAATGTACCTATTGCGGTGCAAGCCAAGAAGTATATGACCGAGAAGATGCCTTAGAAACCTACGCTTACAATTTTATTCACACAGACCCATCTCACCAAATCTTTAACAATATGAAATTTGACGTAATCGTCGGAAACCCGCCTTATCAGTTGAGCGACGGAGGCCACGGCAGAAGTGCCAGTCCTATCTATCACAAATTTGTAGAACAAGCCAAAAAACTCACCCCTCGCTATTTGACCATGATTATCCCCGCTCGCTGGTATGCCGGCGGAAAAGGTCTTGATGATTTTAGGGCCGAAATGCTGGCCGACAAGAGAATCCGCAAACTTGTTGATTTTGAAAACTCCAATGACGTTTTCCCGGGCGTTGATGTAGCAGGCGGTGTCTGTTATTTCCTGTGGGATAGAGAACACAAAGGCCCCTGCGAAGTAGCCAATTTTGTAGCAGGCAAAGAAATCAAATCTGAAAGGGCCTTAGATGAGTTCCCCATTTTGATTCGCCACAGCCAAGCCATACCCATCATTCGGAAAATCTTGGCCAAAAATGAAAACAACGGAAAAAAATTAAGCGATGTAGTTTCCCCAAGAAAGCCATTTGGCTTGCCAACTAATTATATTCCTAAAAATAGCGGTATTCCTTGTTGGTTTATTCAGAAAATCGGGTTGAGGTACGCCAACCCATCTGATGTAAAAGACGAGTACCATTTATTGGATAAATGGAAGTTATTGATACCCCCAGCACCCATTGCAGGGCAAACCGATTTCTCCAAACCGGTGGGCTTTTATTACGACGGAAATACACGAATAGCCAAACCCGGTGAATGTTGTACGGAGTCATTCATAGTTGCGGGTGCGTTTTCTACCGAGCAGGAAGTCCTTTCATTCAAAACTTATCTATTTACAAAAATGGTAAGATTCCTTCTCCTCCAAACTGTTGTATCTCAACACGTAACAAGAAATAATTTCCAATTTATCCCTGACCTTGGTCAATACGAGGGCGAATACACCGATGCCATGCTCTGTAAAAGGTGGGGAATCAGTGATGAAGAATGGGATTTTATAGATTCCAAAATCAAGAACATTGGTGCAAACGAAACAATTTGACCTCCTAAGGGGGTGAAATGAAAAATCATACGATAAATGGCAGGCACTTATTCCCAAATCTACATCCAGTACGTTTTTTCCGTAAAAGACCGGCAAAATCCACTGCAACGACCCTGACGCGACGAGGTCTTCAAATACATGGCGGGCATCATCAAAGAAAAAAACCAAAAACCTATTATCGTCAATGGTGTGTCAGACCATGTACACGTTTTTTTGGGCATCAAACCCACCATGAATATCTCGGAACTGGTGCGCGACATCAAAAACAACTCGTCCAAATTCATCAACGAGCAAAAATTTATTCCTACCCAATTTTCTTGGCAAGAAGGATATGGAGCATTTTCTTATGCCCAATCACAGATAAAAAAACGTTTATCAATACATTCTAAATCAAGAAGAACACCATCGCAAAAAGACATTTCGGAACGAATATTTGGATTTTCTACAAAAATTTGAAATCAAATACGATGAAAATACTTGATTGATTGGATTGAATAAGGTATGCCTCCTTCGGTAGTGAAATCACGTTGGAGAATAGCTAAGTTGTGAGGCAAATAGATGTTCGTTAGATTTGCTAAAAGTTTGCAGAAAATGAAAATAGAAAAAATTCGGATCAAAAATTTCAAAGTCTTTCGAGACACAGAAATCAGGGATTTGCCGAGTATGTGTGTATTTCTGGGAGCCAATGGTTCGGGCAAATCAACCCTTTTTGAAGTTTTTGGGTTTTTGAGCGATGCGCTGAAAAGTAATGTGAGAATAGCATTGAACAAGCGAGGTGGTTTTAGAGAGGTTCATTCAAGAGATAGTACAGGTGATATTGAAATAGAGATAAAATTTAGAAACCCCGAAAAGGAGGGAAAAAAACAACCGTTGATTACCTACGAATTGTCTGTGGGCCTCAACGAACACAACCAGCCTATCGTTACTTCAGAGATATTGAGTTATCGTAGAGGTCAATGGGGAAGACCGTACCGTTTTTTAGAATTTTCAAAAGGGAAAGGCTTCGCTATTATCAACGAAAGTGAGTTTGAAAATGCCAAACAAGAATTTGAAGAAAAACGCGAAGAACAAACCTTAGACAGCCCAGACATACTGGCAATCAAGGGCTTAGGCCAATTTCAGAGATTTCAAGCTATTAGTTCGTTTAGACGTTTATTAGACAGTTGGTATGTTTCCAGTTTTCAAATACAGGCCGCACAGCATATAGAGGACACAGGTTTGAGTGAGCATTTATCTACTACCGGCGATAATCTGGCTCAAGTTACAAAGTACATTTACGAAAATCACCCCCAAACTTTCAATATCATTTTAGAAAAAATGAAACGACGGATTCCGGGGATAGACAAAGTGGAAGCCAAAGAAACCATAGATGGTAGGATTGTCCTCCAATTTAGCGACGGAAGTTTCCAAGACCCTTTTATTTCGAGGTTTGTTTCAGATGGCACGATAAAAATGTTTGCCTACTTGGTTTTATTACATGATCCAAAACCACATCCTTTGTTGTGTATCGAAGAACCAGAAAACTACCTTCACCCTGAGTTACTTTTAGAATTAGCCGAAGAATTTAGAGAATATGCCCACAAGGGAGGTCAGGTATTTATCTCTTCCCATTCGCCTGATTTTGTCAATGCCTTGGCATTAGATGAGCTTTTTTGGTTGAGCAAAAACCAAGGGTACACCACTATCAAACGAGCCAAAGATGATGAAGTGATAAACCGTCTATACAATGAAGGAGATCAACTGGGGTATCTTTGGAAACAAGGATATTTTGTAGGAAGCGGCCCCAAAAATTAATGAGAAACATGGCGCGTATCGAAATACTGGTAGAGGAGGATTCAATGAAAGAGTTTTTGAGTATATTATTACCAAAGTTAATTCCAGCCCCATGGTTACTGAATCAAAATTATTTTATCCGAAGTTTTGAAGGTAAAAATGATCTCCAAAAAAATATCCCTACCAAAGTAAGAGTATTCAGTCAATTGCCCCACCAAAGAGTCGGTATCATAGTACTACAAGATCAAGA
>JBKBKL010000111.1:0-14086 GCA_046294665.1 Runella sp. | reverse complement strand
ATTGTTGAGCATATCCTCGCCTACGGGTAGCATCAGGATAGAGTCTTGGTTTTCGTAGCATTGGTTGAGTTCTTTGATGATTTCGGCTATTTCGAGATACATCTTTCGGTGGAGCCTCGCAAAAAACACCGATTTTTGGACACGTAAGCAGCCTTTTTTTTCGAGAAATTTGGCCACAGTCCGTCGTATTTTGTGATTTTCGATATCGTACATGATGAAGCAGTACATTTCTTCGGGGCGTTTGGTTGGGTTTTGACGGAGGAAATCGAGCAGTTGGCGCAGATAAACGGGCATCTGCTCGGGTAGTGGTGGTGCTTGTAGGAGGCATTCGCTGGTCAAATGGGGCAACCCAGCCTCTGCCCAAATGTCGTTGAGTTGGGGTAAAGTCGGTGGCGGTGGGAGTGGCTTGGGTCGTGGCAATTGGAACAGAATTTATATAAACGTATATAGATTAGCGTTAGAAATCTAATCATTTTCAGGGCGAAAAAGTAAGTCAAAGAGTACCCCATAAAACCATTCGGAAAGCTGGGGGTCGGTACCTGTTTTGGGCGATTTGACGATCGAAAATCCTTTTTTGCCAAAATGCAAGTTGATTTCCGCGTTTCGGGTTCCTTTTTTGATCATCAGTTTGAGGCCATAGTTGAGGGGCTGAGTTCCGACCAACGATACGTCGTGTTGGAGACATATATCTTGGACAATGGGCATGATTTCGTAGAGGATTTCGGGGACAAAGGTTTGTTTGTCGCGCCTGACGGGGGCGTTAGGGTTGATTTTTTTGAGTATGGCCTTGTAAGCACCTTCATTGATGGGTTTGGGGTCGGTGGGGTTGGGGGCTTCGGGGCGGAAAGGATTGTGGTGGTCAAACGAAAGCGACTGCTGAGGCAGGAAAGACTTCCAGGCTACTGGTAGGGCATCTTTGCGGAAAAAAGCCTCTGGGTCGTGCGATAGAAAACAAGCACGGGTGGCATCACTGGTGCGGTAGTCGAGGCTACCAATGAGACGAATCTCATCGGCAAAATGCGCTCCAAAGGCTTTATAGGCTTCGGAGAAGGCTTTGGGGTCGGTACATGGCTCATCGAGCGGGCAAAATACTTTGAGTCCCTGCCCACCGGGCGACACAAACACCAACGCCACGGAGGCGTGGGCAAGCAGCCGCTGGCGCAGTGCCGAGTCGGTCAGGGGGAAGTCGTCGAAATCTAAAATGAAATAATGCGCCGCTTGGAGATTTTCGGAGAGGCGTTTGCCCTCCACAAAAATACTCCCTACTACGTAAGGCAAGCGTGTTTTGAGAGTTCGGTAGGTGGTTTTGTCGAGGGTGGCGAGTTTGCGAAGGCGAGTTACTTCGGTTTGCAGAGAGGCATCGGTCGTAATGATGCCGTGTATTTCGGCCAGAGTGATAGGCCGTAGCGATTCGTTGGGGTCTGTCAGTCGGTATCCGATAGAGAGCATAACATTAAGATTTTGGCTCTATCTCCCCTTGAGCTTGCTCGTCCGACGATAGCGGTTTCGAGTGAGATGTATAAGGAGAAGGCACTGAAAATTTCTTGATTTGTTGGGCTAACTTTTGAGCATCAAGGCTGATGTGCGTCAGTCGGCTGCGCGAAAGCCCTTGTAAGACTATCACTTCTTCGAGGTAGTCGTTCATGGCTTGAATCAAGATACGTTTGCCGATGTTGTTGAGCCAGTATTGCTGGCTTTGTACCTCAAAAAATTCGTCATAAACGACCTCCTGCAAGAAAAGATGACAGACTACATAGTCGGCCCAAGCACGGTAGTTTTCGATAAAGTCATAGACCAGCACGGGGCGGTTGTACTCGTCGCGGTGCATGATACCGACGGCAGGGTCGAGACCGGCCTTGATGAGGGCACTTTCGCAGTTGGCGTAAAGCATACCGTAGGCGTAGTTGAGCAGGCAGTTGAAGGCATCGAGGGCGGGGTGTTGGGAGCGTTTTTTGAATCGGTATTTTTCGGGTAATACACTCGAAACATACTCAAAATAGGCACGGCTCATGCTTCCCTCATATCCTCTGAAAGAAGCCAAAGTATCTTGGCGGTCGGGCGATTGGTGGTATTTGAACTTGTCGCGGTAGCGTTCGATGGTTTTGAGTGCAGCGGCGCGAGCCTCATGGGAGGCATTTTCTTTATGAAGTGCATGGAGCAGATGAACGACCGCGATTTGGTTGTCGGCTTTTCGGATCAAGATTTGCCGTATCCATTCGAGCGACGCAGCGTGGGTGGAGAAGGCGAGTTGGTTTTTACGGATGGTCGAGATACTGCCAAATTTGCCCCCCCAAAGCCTGCCGGCGGGGTGCCCTTTGCGGTCTATGAGCATCAAGTCTATGTCATGTTCGAGGGCGGTCATCATGGCTTCATAAGTTACTTTGGTAGCCGGGTGCAGACAGATGGCGCGTACCTGATGTACTGGTACAAAGATTTCTTGCTCGGGATTTCGCACCCGAAAACGCCCATTGCTGATAGATAGGCTTGTACCTCTTTTGGCGACGACCAGTTCCATAGCTCGAAGACCTCACCCCCTTGCCCCCTCACCATCAATGAGGGGGTAAGGGGGGAGCGGGTAAAAAGTCTTTTTTTGAGGAGTTTTACAAGCCATACAATCAACAGCCAAAAACAGGGTGCGGTTAGAAAACATGTCCAAGTTTCGCTTTTTCGGTCTGTAAACTAGAGCGATTGAGCATTTGTACGGGCTGGAGGTTCATCTCCAAGAGCCATTTTTTCCAGATGGCCGCCAAAATGTCAAGCTCGTCGAGGTGGTCGTACTTGGCGGTGAGTTCGACGACGGCTACGCGAGTATTGGCTGGAAATTTTTTGGCCACCGGCAGCAAGCCCGTATTGGGGTGAGCCAGTAGCTGCTGCCAATCGGACTTTCCTCTCAAGTAGCGCATAAGTTTGTGGGTGTCGGTGTCGCGGCCGTTGCGGCTGAGGCCGTGTGTGTTGGTTTCAAAATCAAAGTACCCGTCTGTGATGACCACAAGGTTGTTTTGGGCGTTGGGGATAAGCTCTCCGAGAAGTGCTTCATTGAAATACTGCCAAATATCGCAACCGGGAAAGTCTGACGAGCGTGTTTTGCCTTTTTTGGCCTCGGCATAGAGCTGCAAGAGGGCTTGAGGTAGGCTTTTTTTGAACCCATCGAATTGTAGCCTTTTTTGGGACACCTTGACCCCGGCCATGTTGAGTTGGAGTTGGTCCTCCCAGCCAACGCGCTCCAATCCCTTCTGCGGAGCTATGACCACCCGAAAGGCATCTTGCGAGTTGATAAACAGGTTTTTCCGAACGGCTCTTTCGAATTGCTCAAATACCTTCAGTATGAGTTGCTGGTCGCGGGCGGCTTGGTCAGAGGCCAAGAGTCGGTCTGACAAATCGAGCAATACGACAAAGTTTTGGGTCGGCGTGCTTTGTCCCCACGATATACTGACAGCCAGCGACAGGACGAAGATGTGAAGTAGGTTTTTCATGGTTTGAATGAAGTTATACTTAAACCTCATAGGTTTGCGAAAAATCAACAATATAACTCATTGATAATCAACCGAAACATATCAGGTTTTTTCGCAAATCAATTTTGAACGAGTATAATAGGTTGCTATTTTGGAGGTTTGGGATATATTCGGCTATTGAGGAGGCAGCGGTGGGGTTGGGGGAGCGATGACCACCGTGGGCTGGGTGGCAAAATGCTCCTGACGGAAGGCGTTCATCACTCCTACACATTCGGCTTTTTTGGCCTCGTCGGTGGTGTTGTTGAGATACGCCAGCCAGCCGTCGAAGAAATCCGTCACAAATTTTTCGAGTTCGGCCTTGCTGAGTTGAAGGCTGTGTATCTGTTCGGTGAGTTGCTTGATGCGAAGCGCACATTCTTCGATAGTGGCTTGGAGTTCGGCCATACGAATTTGAAGCGCGTTACGCTTTTGGTGCAAGGTCTCCTCATGGCGGCGGCATTGTTCGATTTTGATGGCGATTTCGCGGCGTGGGTCTTTTTTCGACAACTCCTTGTACAAGAAATAGCAGATGACCCCAAAAACCAGCGACGCAATGAAGCCCAACAACAGCACAATCCAAAAATTGGGACTCGTAAGCCAGAAAACCTCTGCGGTGTCAGACTGCCCCGTCATGAATTTGAGCGTCGTGATCATCTCCTCGATTTTGTAAGCGATGAACGCATCGAGAATGAAAGTGATGAAAACCATGACACCTACCGGAATCCAAATTTTCCAGCTGGCAGTGGGGTGGTGAGCTTTTTTTTCTTCAGCCCACAAGAACAGTTTGTCGGTGGCAACAATAAATAGGAGAATAAACATCCAGCCAATCCAATGAAATCCAAAGGTAGTAAAAGCTCCAGCCCTAAATACTGACGAAAAAATACTGTCCAAATTGGTTGCTTCATCGGCTTGCTTGAGGTCGTTGGCTGGGTTATAGACCATACCCGAATAGACGGCACTGATGTAAAAACCAATCAGATACACCAAGCCCAAAGCCGCTACGATGCCGAGAGTCCAGAGGTTGATTTTGTTGAGGGCATCGGGGCGCAGGAGGCGTTCTTGTTCTTCGAGGCGCAGCTCTACCACACGGTCTTTGAGCCGCTCTACTTCGGCCTCTACCTGCGGGATTTCGACATCGCGCACGCGCTTCAGCTCGCTTTCGGCGGCTTGTTGTTGGGTTTCGAGGGCATCTACCTCGGCCCGGAGCCGTTCTTTGCGTTTTTGCTGGCGATCGAGGTCGGTGCTCTCGTCCACTACATAGCCACTCCAAATATACTGAAACAAGTTGCGAAGGGCTTTGGCATCGCCAAAGTGCCGCCCTGCCGACTCAAATCCGAAGTCGCGCATCTTGACCTTGCGTACCAAGGCGTAGTTGGGCTGCGGAGTGTCGAGCGGAAGTGCAGAGGCAGCTACTTGGGCGTGCGTAGGTGTGGATAGGGTGTCGTTGTGCTGTATGTGCGAAGAATGGCCATTGAGGGTTACGGCTGGTTTCATTGCGTCGAAAAGTTGGTTGAAGTTCATGGCTGTAAGGATTTTGGGATTGCGTTTTTTTTTGAATGAGTTGGTTTTATTATCTTGCTTTCCGAAATCGTTGCAAATATCAGAACCAATAGTGCAATGCACTTGCACTCTAAAAAAGTAAAAGTCATGCCTCTCAACCGTCAGCAGTTTGAACGTTATTTTATTATTCACGACAAAATTAGGAGTGGGGTAGGCCCTACCTGGAGAGAGTTGGCAAAAGCCTGTATTACGAAGCTCCCCAATCTGAGCGAAAAGAGCGTGGAGCGAATCCGCCGTACCATTTTCAACGACATTGAGAATTTGAAAAATCCTCCCTTTTCCGCCCCGATAGTATCGCGCGACAAAGGGCGGTATTATTATGAGGGTGATTTTTCGCTCAACAACGTGATTTTGCGCCAAGAGACAGAGCTTTTCAAGAAAATCAACGAGCTGATGAGTTTTTTTGCCGAGATGCCTTTCATCGAAGGGTTTCGAGATTTGCAGTTGCTGGTAGCCGATCGCCTCGGGCACTCCCCCAAAGACATCATAGCCCTCGACACCAACAAATACTATGTGGGCCTCAAGCATCTCACCAAACTCTACGAGGGCACTCGCCAGAAGATAGCCCTAAAAATCAAATACGAGGATTTTCATAAAGAGCGATTTCAATTTACGGTCAGTCCATATCTGCTCAAAGAATACAAAAGTCGGTGGTATATATTCGGGTGGGATCATTTTGAGGCTCGATTGGTCAATCTGGCCTTAGATCGTATCGTCGAAATTCAACCCTCCGATATGCGTTTTGCCCCCGACAAAGCCGACGTACAAAAACACTTGGAGCATTGTGTGGGAGTTACGGTACCCGAAGGCAGCCACCCCGAAGCCATTCGCCTCAAAATCCGAAAACCTCGTGCTTTTTATCTCAAAACCAAGCCTTTGCACCATAGCCAAGAGATTGTGGAGGATACAGAAGATAGCATCACGTTTGGGTTTCGACTGGTTCAAAACCCCGAACTTTGCAACGAAATTTTCTTTTATGGTGCCGATGCCGAAGTACTTTCTCCGGCTTCGCTTCGTCAAAAAATGACCCAAATGGTGAAAACCTTGACCCAAACTTACCAAACATAGCCGCCTGTGGTGTCGTGCCATGGGTCAAAGCAACTTCCGTATATCTTCTTTGATTTGGTCATAAATGCCAAAAGGCGTGGACAGCCCAAAATACTTGTCCAAATCTTTGATGAGATGTGAGAGTTGGTATTGTGGATCTTTATTTTTTAATATGTTATCTATTTGATTTAAATCAGTACAGCTCAACTTATGGGCGATTTCATGTCGTTTTTCGGCCAAATGCTCAAGTTTTTGACCAATTCTTTGGACTAACTCTTTCTTAGAGTCATTCGGGAAAAGAATGGGGTACATGTTCAAAAAGGCCTTACGGTGAGGGCCGTTCAACGATAAATTCTTTTTTCTTAAAGCGGGGACGATGTTAGGATTTTTTTGGTTTAAGAAATTGATCCATTTAGTATTGTCTTCTCTTCCATACTTAAAATATGATGAGGTATCCCCCAGGATAGTTTCACATTCTACCCTCAACAGATTTTCGGCCAGCGTAAAAAGCCTCCACAGCAGGTCGTTATAGTTATGTTGGTGGTAGTCAATCCGAGCAGAAAGGTACAAATCGGTGAGTTTGGTGTTATTGTCTTTGTTGAGGGTGATGTAGGCGTAGCTCGATAGCTTTTCTTTGAACTCTTCTAACTGAGAGTGCTGCAAAAACAACTTCATGCGGGCGTATTTGGCAAGAGCCAAAATCGTTTTATGGTTTGGGAAAGTGCTATTTACCAAATCCTCTGTAATCAGTTTAAACTCATAATCTTCGAGATGTTTAAAGATTTTTTGTTTGTTGAGATCGCGAAGGAATTTTTGGGGGAAATGGAGTTCGGCAACTTTTGCTTTTTCGGGTTGCTGGTAGAGTTTTACTTTATCCTTAAATGCCTGCAATAGTTGGAGCGTGATGGCATGGTTGATTTGGTCAATACCTCCTTGAGGGAGTAGATAGATGTTTTTTACCTGTTCGGGAGAGCCGAGTAGAAGCTCTTTGTGGCTTTCGGCAAAATGATCGTATTGGTAATCAATATTGACCACTTGTTCAAAAATACCATACTCATCGGGTCGGGCATTTTGGAGGAGTGGGTGTTTTTGGAGTATCTCCGAAATAATATCTTTGAAATACAACGTATCTTGGTTGTAATTGAACTCCTTGATTTTACCTTCCATGTATTCGCTTTCTTGATCGGTATAAATCAGTAAGAAATCCGTCATTTGAACGTTTTCTTTGAGGAGTTTGGTCAATAATGGCTGAATGAGAGGCAGCTCGATGATGGGCAAAAAATCGTCCAAATGCTCAAAGATGGTTTTTCCTACCGGGCGAGGGCGAACTATCAAATAATTTTCAAAGCTTTGGTTTTCAGTTACTTCTATTTCCAAATCCCCTTTTTGGATTTTTACGGTGCTTCTTCTTTCATTGACGATATTTTCCCAGCCATATTCGGCGAGTTTGGTTTTGTTGATTTGCACTTCGCGAGTACCAAGCGTGATGATGAGGTAGTTTTTCATGAGAGTTTTAGGTTCAAAAGTGTATTGAAGACTTGTTTTTCAAAGAGTTTGATTAAACTGGCACGTTTGAACGCCCCTACAAACGCTACCTCAAGGGCATTTCGGATCAATTGAAGTACTTCTAAACGGGTTATATCTGGGCAAAGTTTGATTAAAAGTAAGAAATTATCGGTCAGGTTGGCATCTGAAATTCCGATATTGTCGGTATTGACCGTTACGAGCACACCCTTGCGTAGATAATCGGAGAGAGGGTACTTAGGTTTACCTTCCATAGGCTCAAAGCCTTTGATTTGATAATTAGCATAAGGACACATTTCAACTCCGATGTGCCGGTCAATGACCGTTTGGAGTAAGTCTGGGGCTTGCCATAAGTGTAGGGCATGCCCAAGCCTGCGAGCATGTAATTGATATACTGCTTGCCAAATTCCCTCGGCATCATCATTTTCGCCAGCATGAGCAGTAACGGCAAGCCCACAACGATGTACACCCATAAAGTCTGCAGAGAAATAGGAAGCTCGCGAATAGCGCGACTCATATCCTGCCAAATCTACCCCCACCACCTTGCAGGTAGTATCGGGCAAATTACGGGTTTGTTGTGCCGCCGTAATCGCTAATGCCAAATGCCTACTGATAGACGACAAATCACCCTCAGTTTTTCGAGTGGCAATAACAATCAAGTTGACGTGGCAACGACTCTCTGAATCTTGAACGGAATCCATCAATCGCTGAAAATGTCCTCGGATATCTTGCAACACGTCCCAAGCTGTCCGGTGGTTGAGCGTGTAGTTATCGGGGGAGCATCGGATTTCGGCATACCGCACATTTTGCTCGCAAAGGTGTTGATAAAGAAGTTCGATTTGGTGTTGCAGGCAACCTTCATCTTTAAGTAAGTTACTTCCGTTGGAGTCCCCAAGTCGCATATAAGCATCTAATGAGATACAATCGGCGGGCAATGGCCAGTCTGCAGGAGGGGAGGGTACTGATTTTAGAGTAATAGGTCTTTTGGCTGCTGCGACAACCTCCTCCAATAATGGTGGTTGGGTGGCAAATCCCCCTAAATGACAGTGCAATTCTACTTTAGGTAGCCTTTCAAGCCAATCTCGATCGGACAACTCTAAAGGCGCACGTAAAAAATCTTGAATCATTGCTGGTAATAATGCCAACGATTGAAACGGTAACACTTCTGCTTGACCTTCTGCTCGTCTGTAAACTTCTGCCAATAAACGTTTTATGTGATTACGGACTATTAACTGATCAGGTTTGGCTATGTAACTGATACCCCTTTCATCAATTTTACAGGTGGCAAATTTTTTTTTATCAACCCCCATTCGTAAAGGTAGCCAGCCTAACTCCTTCCCTAATGACACATACTGTATTCGACCATTTTGTTTTGCTTCTTTTACTTCCTGAGGGTTTGAGGGGAGAGGATTCTCAACAAGTACGTGAAAGCAATCAGCTGCCCCAAAGTATTGAGCCGCTTTTTGCATTGTAGAAGGAATCGTCTTAGTTCCTCCCGATAAACATACCAAGGGCAAATGATCGGGAGTAGAATATAAAATGTACCACTGAAATAACGCTTCCTCAAACAATTCCTGATCTTTAGTAGTATTTGGGATAACAAGACCTTCTATGGCTGTCAGAGTAAATATAACATTTGGATAATCGCGAAAGAAATTAAAAAGTTGATTATAGTTTTCTTCCAATCTTGGATTGTCGGTAGTAATAATGTGTACTTTATGAATCCTATCTGGACACATCAAAAAAGCTTGTACCACAATCATCGGAGTATTACCGAGTGTACATAGTAATGTTTGCGAATCTGGACCCTTCATACATTGGTTGTACATTGAAACAATGGTTCTTGATTGATATAAGCAATGAGATTGAGTGTCGAACTACTCTCACTTAAATAGTTGATGAGAAATTGTAAAATAGAAGCACCTTTGTAGTAGGGCTGCAATCTGAACACAATATACGATGCCTCCAATACCGAAGTCCAGGCTTCTACCGTCTGACTGTTTACGCCCAGATCGTTGGCGATGCTTGAGGCATTGAAAATTTGACCGGCACGCCCGGCCATCAAATACAGGAAGTTTTGAAAAAGCGAAAGATTCTGCACCTGAAGTAATTGCCGCACATCTCGCTCTACATAGGTTTGGATATAGGTAGGGAAAAAGTCATGGGGCGATATATTTTTTTGAAATAGCCGTGGATAGCCCCCTTTAAATATGAATTGGTCTAAGGGGGGCTTTTCGGATAGCTCAAAATAGGACAGGGGTAAAAGGGTCAATAAGGCCACCCTCCCTGCCAAAGACTGAGAGATTTTTTGCATAAGTAAGAAATTCTGCGAGCCAGTCAGAACATACTCGCCTGTACGGTCGCGCTCGTCGGTATATACCTGTAAGTACGAAAACAAATCTGGGACATTTTGGACCTCGTCTATGATGACACGGTTTTGGTATCTTTCCAAAAAACTGCGCGGGTCGCCTTGGGCTAAGGCCCTGTTGTCGAGCAGTTCGAGATTGACGTACTGATAATCAGGCGCAAACATCTTAGAAAAGGTGGTTTTACCCGACTGACGCGGCCCTGAAATAGACACCATCGGAAATTGAGTCAGCAGCATTTGTGCCTTATGAGTCAATGCTCTTGCAAACATTTTATGCAATTTTAGAATACGATTGTAAAATTACATAACAATCTGACCATTGGAAAATGAATTTTACCGACAGCGCGAGGCTAATACGTTTCGCCGTTGGGACTTGTGTTGTTTATTTGAAGGCTTCAAGCTATTCCGGGACGTTTTTTTACTACACTAAGCTTTTAAGGTGGGATTTTATATACGAGCGAATAGCTCCAGCAGTTGATTAATATTGGTTTCAATCTCATTTTGGCGGGGCATTCTCAACTTATTCATGAGTTGAAAAAAAGTACCTGTTTTTTCAAAAAAATTTTTTACCTCTTTTTCAATATCCTTTTTGGTTATTGCATGATTTTCATGTGCCAACCAACAGCGATTTCGGAGGGTATTCAAACCGCTTTTTTTACCGTTAAGAATTGAACAGGTTCCGAGAAGTAAATCAAAAACATCGTGTGATTGCTGATTTTGCTTGGATACTTTATGGCAATATGCTAACAACGATACAAGCCCGTAAGTAATTTTTTGACCCTTGATATAGCCCTTAACTTCTTTTTGTGCTAATGAAACAAATTTTTCACGGTCTTTCATTTCATTAAGATCCAGTTTTATTTCCTGTTTTATGTAGCTCTGTGCCAGTTCTTCCGAAAGCCGGTAAAAAGTAGCCACCAACAAAGTGTATTGATTTTTTTGAAAGTAAAATTGACAAAGAGTAGCTATCTCAAAAACACCTAATCGGCTGCTCAAATCTTTCAGAAAGGAGATACAATTGGCATCTAATTCTCTTTTTAGGTACTTTTCGACAGAAGGCAATTTGGGGGTTACATTCAAATCAAGTAGGTTTCTTCTTGCTTCAAATCGTAGTCTTTCTGAAATGATTTGAGTTTGAACATACAGGGCGTTATGAAGTGGATCAACCTCTTTGTACTTGGATAGAATTACTAATGCAGCCTCTAATTCATGAATTCTAACATAGTCAGATGCCAACTCCAACAACATGTATTTGTTCTGAATTTCTCTTTCGCTTTTGTAAGATTTCTCGGTTTGATGGTCTATGTAGATGATTTCAAGTTTTTTGTTGTTTTGCTTTGTGTAATAATTTAACAAATCTTTGAGGACTAATTTCATTTGGGTCGTTCCACCGGCATCTAATAGAAATAATTCAGCTTCTGATGCATTTTGAATGGCATCTTTTACAAAAAGAGCCATTTTAGAGTAAAGGTTGTCGTAATTGGTCGGATTCCCCTCGATTCTATGTCTAATAACCTCCAAAGCTGGAAGTTTTGCTTTCAAAATTCGCTCAATGATTTCACTAGCAAATAGGGTATCTTGATAATTATATTTGCTATCGGCCTGATCAGTATAGAACAATACGACAGACCCAAATTGGTTTTCTTCGATTACTTTTTCAGTCAAGATTTGAAGTTGGCAATCAGACTTTTCTTTATGCCTTTCTTCTAACTGTTTAAGAAAATCTTTTGTAAACTCCCGAAAATTGATTTCTGCTTTTAATGAAAGTTGGTTGAGTGATTCATATTTTCTCAGTTGATTAGAAGCAATATAATCGCTTACAATCTTAAAATATCCATCATTGTCTTTAATGGCTATATTGCGATTACCGATGTTGGCAAAAAGGACTTTTTTATTCATTTTCAGCGTAATTTGAAACAGGCAAATATCCTTCATTTATACTGAAACAAAATTGGTTTGGGGAAACCCCTATCCCTAAATCCCTTTCCCCTAAAGAGAAAGGGACTTTAACTTGCCCAAATTTTCGCAATTCAATTTTTATTGAGTATAAAATGCCCAAAAGGTAATTGATAGAAAAAAAGGCGCAAATAAAAAACGAAATGAATACAGAAGTAACTTTCCATTTTTCACGATAAAATGGAAAGTTTTACAAATCCCATGAGATGAAAGTCATAACTGTTATCGGCTTTCTTTGTAAAGGCGAATTTACGAGTTTTGGCTTTAATTGAATATTTATCAGGAAGCCAAGGACTAATGTGGTTGTTAAATTGCCAATCGCCGGTGATTGAATGAAAGCCTACATTAGCACCCAGCCTTAGCACACAGGAGGATTTAGACTCAGAGTTGATTTTCAACAAATCATCTATTTTGTTGAAAACTGTTTCTTCTATGTCATCATTTTTGTATTTTTGGAAATATTCCTTCTCCCTTTGAAGATATACCTTTGTGTGTTCTCTGATCATTTGAAACAAATCTTCCAAACTTTTTTGGAAAACAAGTTTTTGATTTGGGATTTGCTTTAAACGTTCATTTTGAATCTGTGAGCGAATCCCAATTCTGGCTTTTGCTTTTGTTTTGGGCTTGATGCCCTCATAAAAACTAACAAAACCAGATTCTTTGAAGCGATTACTATGGCCACCTTTTCGTTCATGTTTCCACATTCCCTCCCCTTTTTCTGGTCTTCCATCTGCCGAGAATACTTTGGTACGATACACTATTACACACTCTTTAGGTAAGATGACATCACTTACTGTCAATAAATTCATCAAGTTGTTATCAATTTTTCCGAATAATTTATTCTCGTCTTTTTCATTGGGATTATTTTTTTTGAGTTGTTTGTATATCACAGACCGAATGGCTCCTTTGATTGATGAACCGGGAATTAAATACTCCCCTAAACCATTAGAAAACTGACGTTTGATTTCAGAGATAGTATCGGAGTAAGCAGCTTCATATCTTAATAACATGTTTTTGTTTTTCAAAACTTCCAAACTGATTAGAAGTTTTTCGATGTCATTGTATTTCCCAGAACTCAACTTGGTTGTGAGTGTTTGCAAGTCTTTTGCCGATTTTGCAACCTCCGCCATGACCTTATCGGCGCGTAAGATGTAGAGAGTTTTACCGTCATCATCTTTGTTTTTATTGATGATGAAATCCAGACCACGCAAGTAATTCTTTTCTTGACCCATACCGATATGGGTTGGGGTTAAAATTTCAAGTTGTAAGTCATAATTAGTGTAAATAGGCTTCAACATTTTCTAAGGAAGTTTTACGGGTAAAAAAAGAGCTTTACCCACACGCCAAACAGGGTGGGTTACTTTAGATGGCAATAAAGCATTGTCAGGTTGAAGATCCTCCGTTTTCCCTTTCGGTGAAGACGTAGTATGGAACAAACAACCTTCTTTGAACATATAAACTGAGCGTTTTCGATACGTATTGTAAGGCTCACTCATCCAACCACCTCGCCTGATAATTTCGTAGCGCGCCCGCTCATCAAGCATTTCTGAAAGTTGTTGCTGATTTTCTGGGCAAAACAATGAAAGATTTACACTCCAGTCTGATGATGAGGGCAAAGTGAGCGATATATCTCCAATCGTAAAGTCAAATAGTCCATGACCAACGTTTCGATCGGTGCCTAAACCTGTTTCTGCTAAATATGCTAAAGCTGACAGTACCTGCTGTTTAACTTCTAAAGTATCAAACTGCACCAAGCAAAATAGTCCTGAACCCTCCTTAAAATAGATACGTTCGATATAAAATGGATCGGCATCTTCGTCATCTCTACGTGGTTTTCTGATACGCGGAACCACGTCGGTTTGAATGAAATCCTTGTCAATATCGTAACGCGTCTGATAGCTCCCTTTGACCAAGTTCGTATCTGATTTTTGTGGCAAAAACTGAAGGTATGCTTCCAAAATAGAGGTATCTATATACTTAACTTTTTTGAAAATCTTGGCATCTTCTGTTCTGACCTCTGCCCCTTCGGTATTGGGTTTCAAGAAAGGTTTTGGGAAAAAATGGACTTTTTCGCCCTTTACCGTAGTAAACGGAAACAAACTGGAAATAGTAAAATTGGTCTGTTTAGTAATCCATTCGG
>JBKBKL010000110.1:0-14185 GCA_046294665.1 Runella sp. | reverse complement strand
TCGGCTTTTGAGTCCCATGAGGAAAAGGAAGTTTTTCTAACCGACGGGGTGAGTTGGCTTCATGAGTATCTTAAAGAAAAGCATCGGCAAGCTACTCATATCTTGGATTTCTACCATCTGAAAGAAAAAATAGCGTACTATGCCCAGCAACGATTCAAACAGCAGCCACAAGAAGCTAAGATTTGGTATGAACAGCAATGCGAGTACCTCTTGAAAGAAGGTCCTGATAGGCTCATCCAACAGATGCAGCAAGATAGCACAGTACCAGAGTTAAAGCCCTACAGCAGCCCATTATACACTTACTTAAACCACAACAAAGAACGCATGAATTATCCTGAATATATTCGGCAAAACCTCTGTATTGGAAGTGGTATGATTGAATCGGCCCACAAGCACGTCATTCAGGTCAGAATGAAAAGAGCTGGCCAAAGATGGACTACAAAAGGTGCTCAAAATATGCTCAATCTTAGGGTCTTGATGGCTTCAAATCAATGGAATATTGTAAGTCAATATCTAATGGCCGCTTAGGCACTTTTGAAACGCACCCGTGTGATTTAAGTCAATCTTTTGCTGTTTTTGAATATATTGAACTCAAATTAAAAGGTAATCATTTCTTTAAAAAAATTGATAAAATTCAAAACATAGACAATAGATTTTACTTGCTTGGACGTACTACCAGCAGTACAGTTCTCAATAGGCTTAGTATCTTCACCAAAGAAGGCCATGAACTTTTTTCGTTATCTGCTGAAGACACAAAGGAAATTTTGAAGAAAGAAAGTTTTATTGACGATTTTGCATTGATCAATGACAATTTATATGTTTTGTTAGGAAAATCTCAAACAATACTGGTTTTTGATCCTTCATATACATTGATAAGGCAACAAAAAATCCCGTTTGTTGCAAGTAGATTTCTGAAAACTAATACAGGCTTCGTTTTCTATAAAACACTCAATCCTAACGACTTTGAGAAGTCTAAGTATTTTCATCATATCATTTATACCAACAATGAATTTGACTTTAAAGTAGGTTATTTCCCATTTGATATTAAGGAAGGGGAAAGGGTCTATTTTGATATGAATGAGCCGATGGTTAAGGAAAACTCCAATATTTATTATACTACCTGTTTCAATGATACTGTCTATCAAATAGAAGAATCATCAATTAACCCTAAGATAAGTATCAATTTTGAAACGGGCATCATTCGGCCAAGTACCTTTAAAGATATTCATGAAGTATCAGTACTGCTTTTTAGTAGCGAAAACTTCAAACCATTTGGTATTAGCGGATTTAACGAAACGGATAAGTTTATTTTTTTTCAAACTGGTCAAAACGCTTCTACTATTATTTATTTGAAGGATAAAAAAATGGTTAAAAATCACTATTTTAAGTTCATAGAGAGTGATTTAGGTATTTTACCACCCCCTTTGGGTATTTATCAAAATAAACTATATGGAGTCATTGATGAAGATAAATTAAGTCAGATTCCTGAAAAATTTTATAAGAAAATCAATACTGATATATATGAAAAAGTGGTTGAGTCAAACTCTATTTTTCTTTATATTTTTAGCAACTAAAGATTTTGTTGCACACAGTAAGGTTAAAAAAGCAACTGACAAAACAGTATTTGAAAATATATTTTATAGATTAGAAATCAGAGAATTGCCAGCCGGTACAACCCTAAAAGGTACTTCTTCTGGAAAGAGATTCATACAACTTACAGGTTATTCTGCCATTGAAATCCTCCAAATAGTAGGTACTAATCGTATAAAAATAGAAAATAAACCTCAATCAAGTCTAAAAAAGTATGCTCTTAGAATAGAAAATAAAGTATCAGACGGTGTTCAACCCGAAGAGAGATTGTTTGAACTACTGGCTAAAACCCTCAAATTCAAATACAAAATTTTGAAGGAGGAACGAAAGGTATGTCGCCTCGTCATTGCTTCTCCCATTCAACTGAAAGAACATCAAATTCGGCCTTCTGAAAAAGATTATGGTGTAAAATCAAAAATAGAACATGGGGTACTTTACTGTTACGATTGTACACTCGAAGACCTTAAAAATGTAATTCAACCAAACTTCGAGTGTCATTTTGAAAATTCGCCAAACGATCAGAAGTTTTCAGCTTCGATAGAATTATCACGTCTTGAAATGAACCTAAAAGATAGAGGTATTATTATTAACTCGTATGTGAGAAATGTCGAAATATTTAAAATAAATTTTAGATAGTGCTATCAATCTATAAAAATACCTCAATATTATAAGTCAAAAACTGTTGAAGTATCAAAGCAAAATTCGTCTTTTTTTAGAAGAAAATTAGAAGAATCAAATATTTAATCATGGCAAAAAATGACGATATTTCGGCTGTTTATATCACTTGCCAACAATAAACAACTTGATTCGATTTTTACTGTTTAGGCCCGTCGCTGTTTTGATTACGACCCTTGCGCTGGTAGTGCTGGGGTTGGTGGTATTTCGGCAGATACCCGTATCGCTGCTACCGGATATAGCCGTACCGGAGATCACCGTACAGGTAAGCTATCCTGCCGCCACCGCCCGCGAGCTACAACAGGCCATCGTGCTCCCTATACGTAATCAGCTCCAACAGGTGAGCCATGTCGAAGACTTGGAGGCCACCATACAAGACGGCTTGGCTTTGATTAAACTCCGCTTCGACTACGGCACCGATGTACACTTGGCTTATATCGAAACCAACGAAAAGATTGACGGCATCATAGGGAGCCTTCCACGCGATATGCCCCGCCCTCGCGTACTCAAGGCCAACGCAGGTGATATTCCAGTGTTTTATCTCAATATCAGCCCCCAAACCACCGATGGGGGCTTCAACGAGTTATCCGAATTTTGTGAGAATGTCGTTCGGCGGCGCATTGAGCAGCTACCCGAAGTAGCGTTGGTGGACATGACCGGCCAAGTACAAAACGAAATCGTCATCAACCCCGACCGCGCCAAGATGCAAAGTCTTGGCCTCACCGATCAGCGGCTGGCCGAGCTTCTACGCCAAAACAACCTTGATTTGGGCAACGTAACGGTCAAAGATGGCTACTACCAATACAACATTCGGTTTGCGTCGGTATTGCGCACCGTAGAAGACATCGAAAATATTTATTTCAAAACCTCCACCCAAGCCGATGCCCGCCTGCTCCAACTCAAAGAAATAGCCCGCGTGCAACTGCGCGAGCAAAAACTGAAAGGTCTTTATACTTTCAATGGCGAGCGAGCTATCAGTATGGCTATCATCAAGCAATCTGATGCCCAGCTTTTGCAGCTTCGTACCAAACTCAACGACCTCATCGCCACCCTTCGGCAAGATTACCCCAACTTACGATTTGAAATTTCACAAGACCAAACCGAACTGCTCGAAATCTCTATCAACAATCTCCTCGGCAATCTTCTCACCGGCGCACTGCTGACGTTTGTGATGATTTTCTTTTTCTTAAACGAGCGGCGGCTACCCTTCATCATCGGTCTGGTGATTCCTATATCGCTGATTGTTACGTTTCTGGGGTTTTATTTGCTGGGGTTGTCTATCAACATCGTATCGCTGGCGGGATTGGTGCTGGGTATGGGCGAAATCATAGACTCGGCCATCATCATCATCGAAAATATCGAAGACCACCGCGAGCGTGGCAAGACCATAGACGATGCCTGCATAGATGGTGCCAACGAGGTCATTGTACCGCTTTTTACTTCGATTCTGACCAATTCTGCCGTTTTTCTGCCGTTGATTTTTTTGAGTGGTATTGCGGGGTCATTGTTTTTTGATCAGGCCGTATCGGTGTCGTTGGCGTTGGGGGTGTCGTTGCTGTGTTCTTATACTTTGGTGCCGTTGTTGTATCGGTTGGTGTTTCGCTCAAAACGACACCCAAACACCCCCAAAGCACCCACTTGGCTGGCGCGTCAAGCAGAGCGTGGCTATGGTTGGCTTTTTGAGGCTGCCTTTCGGCATAAATTTCGATTTCTGGCTCTTTTTGTGGTGATGCTGGCAGGTGGGATTTGGCTGCTTATCAACATACCGAAGCAGGGTATGCCTACGGTTAGCCAGACTGAACTGGAAGTGAAAATAGATTGGAATGAGCCACTATCGGTTGAAAAAAACCAAAAGCGTGTGGCTGAATTGATTTCTACTCAAAAAGAAAAACCGTTGTATGTGTGTAGTTATGTAGGTCAGCAGCAGTTTTTGCTCAATCGCGATTTACAACAAAACTTCAACGAAGCCCAAATCAATCTCAAAACACCTGATTTTGAGGCTTTCGAGCGTTGGAAAATAAATTTGAAAAATACGTTACAGACGCGCTATCCGCAAGCTACTGTATCGTTTGCCGCTTCCAAAAACGTCTTCGAGCAATTATTCAATACTACTGCTGCTCCGATTCAGGTGAGGGTGTCGTCTCAAGAAAGTCAGGCGGTGATTCCGATAGAACAAGCCCGGCAAATCAGAAATATTTTTGAAGCCAATGGCCAAAAAGTGGTGCCTATTGCGCTACAAAAACAAATGCAAATCAGCATCAATAAAGAAAAGCTATTGCTCTACGATGTGGCCGAAGAACGGCTGTATGATATACTCAAAACGACTTTCAACGATAACTCGCTCGGCATACTCAAGGCCGAGCAGCGATATGTACCATTAGTTTTGGGCGGAGAAACAAAAAAAGTAACGGATTTGCTCGAAAATGCGACGGTATTCAACAACAAAATGCAACCTGTACCTGTCAAATCGCTCATCGAAACAGCTACCAGTACCGACTATAAGACTTTGTATGCTGGCAAAGAGGGGAATTATCTTCCCTTTGATTTAGACAAAAGTACCGTACCTGACAAAATCATTCGACAACTAACCGCTGCGGGCTATTTGGTCAAAACGACGGGAGCAGTATTCCGAAACCAAGCTATCATCGCCGAACTGGGCTGGGTGATTTTGGTAGCAGTAGCATTGTTATATTTCATATTGGCTGCTCAGTTTGAATCACTTACACAGCCGCTGATTGTGATGATTACGATACTTTTTGGTATTTCGGGCGCATTGGGGCTGCTATATGCTGCCGACAATTCGCTCAATGTCATGTCGGCAATAGGCATGGTAGTACTGCTGGGGATTTTGGACAATGACTCCATTCTGAAAATAGACACCATGAACCGCAGCCGCGACGCGCTGGGCGTACGAGCCGCTATGAAAGAAGCAGGCCGCCGCCGACTCAAATCTCAACTCATGACCTTTCTGACGACAATTTTGGGCGTAGCACCCGTACTATTTTCGGGAGGGCTTGGCTCTGAACTTCAGCAGCCACTGGCCTTGGCTATCATCGGTGGTATGACCGTAGGGCTTTTTATTTCGCTTACATTGATACCACTGCTCTATGGGCTGACGCAGAATGTTACAAAGTAAACGCTATTGATACCTATCACCGATACCGCGCCATCGCTTCTTTGATTTTGGCGATGCGGTTTTCGGGGCTGGGGTGAGTGCTTTGAAATTCGGCAGGGCGGTTGGGGCTACCTGCCGCTGCCAAAATCTGCATCACTTCGATCATCGCTTCGGGGTTTCGGCCGGTGGCTACCATGTATTTGACACCAAAATCGTCAGCTTCGAGTTCGTCGTCGCGGCCATATTTGAGGTTCATCAGATTGGCCACGTACTGTGCCATGTACGCGCTGCCATTGGGCGATGAAGGGTCAGACAAGGCTGCGCCAGCGGCCCCGGCCAATCCTCCCAAAAGTTCTTGCTTGGCCATTTGCTGCGCCGAATGGCGGCCTATCACATGGCCTATTTCGTGGCCCAGAACACCTGCTACTTGGTCTTCGGTTTTGAGGCGTTTGAGCAACCCCATCGTAATGAAAATCTGCCCTCCGGGTACGGCAAAGGCATTGACAGTTTCGGGGTCGGCCAAGACATGAAAGTCAAATTGATAGGGTGAGTTTTTAGCTTCGGTATTTTGTACAATGCCATGCCCTATTTTTTTGATTAAGAACTGCACCTTTTCATCTTGGTAAAGACCGCCGTACTCTGCTGCCATTTGGGGCGCACTTTGAAGGCCAAGTGCTACCTCTTGTTGGGGCGTGAGGCTTACCTGTTGTTTTTTTCCCGTTACAGGGTTTACTTGTGTTTTGTTGAAATAACTGATCAACGCGATGACAGCCATGACCAATCCTATCAGTAGCCGTCCACCAAATCTCGAACGTTCCATGTTGGTAAGGTACTCCCCAACCCCGCAGGGGAGTGGTTTTTATGGTACTGAAAGCCCCTTCGGGGTCAGGGACTTATTTTCATAGTAACAAACCTGCCAATGTAGCCGACATATAGGAGGCCAGCGTACCGCAGATGAGTGCCTTAAAGCCCAAACGCGCCAAATCTGACCGACGACTGGGTGCCAACTCACTAATACCACCTACTTGAATGGCAATCGAACTAAAATTGGCAAAGCCACAGAGGGCAAAACTGGCTATCGCAATCGTTTTGTGGTCGAGGGTTTCTTTTACTTTGACCAAATCAAGATAAGCTACAAACTCATTGATGACCATCTTGGTGCCCATCAAAGCCCCTGCTATTTCTACGTCTTTGGCAGGTACGCCCATGGCCCATGCAAAAACCGAAAATACCTTGCCGAGCAGGTAGTTGAGGCTCAATTCGGGAAAGGCAAACAGCCCTCCCAATTTACCCAAACCATAATCCAACAAACCTATGAGGGCAATAAACCCAATAAGCATCGCAATCACATTGAAGCCTACTTTGAGGCCCTCACTGGCACCGGCGGCTATGGCATCGAGTAAATTGGCGTGCGATTTCTTGATTTCGAGTTTTACCACGCCGGCAGTTTCGGAAGGTTGAGTTTCTGGGAAAACAATTTTAGAAATGACCAACGCTCCGGGGGCTGCCATCAAACTGGCCGCAATCAAATACGGAGCAGGTACGCCCAATTTGATATAAGTGGCCATGACACCGCCCGCAATACACGCAAAACTCCCCGTCATGGAGGCCATCAACTCGGAGTTGGTCATGCTTTTTAGATAGGGCTTGATCATGATTTGGGCTTCAACCTGCCCTACAAAGGCACTGGCCACATTGGAGAGGGCTTCGGCACCACTGACACCCATGAGCCATTTCATGCTTTTGGCCAAAATAGCTACTACGCGCTGCATAAGCCCTATGTGATAAAGCATATTGACCAACACTGCTACAAAAATAATTGTGGGAATGATGCTAAAAAAAAAGATGAAGTCATTGCCGGTTCCAAAGGCTTCTCGCAAAACGGAAGGTTTTACCAATGGACTAAATACAAACTCAGCCCCACGGTCCGAAAATCCCAACACTTTTTGAACTCCTCGCCCCAGCCAATCGAAAATAGCTTGACCGATCGAAGTTTTCAGAATAAATACAGCCAAGCCAAACTGCAATGCCAGCCCGACACCTACCGTGCGATAATTGATAGCTTTGCGATTGTTGGAAAGGGCGTAGGCAATGCCCAAAATCAATACAATACCGATGAGTCCAGTAAAACGTTCCATTCAAAATAATAGACAAGTTTGGTTTTATAGTAAAAAAAGTAATTTTTTGCTCAAAGTGTCCGCGAGGGCATGGTACTCTGCTGACGGCTCCGTCCTAACTCAAAAAATAGCACACGGATTTAACGGATTAGACACAGATACCAATCGTGCAAAACTCAAACCCGCGCCGACGACCCGTCAAGACCCCAGACTCCCAACGCGGTAAAGATAGGTATTTTGCCAACAAAACTTCTGCTTTTGTGTTTTTAAAGGATTGACTCCTATCTTTGACCCCAAACAGAGAACCAAACCGACCCACCATGTCGAAAAATTTAGTGATTGTAGAGTCGCCCGCTAAGGCCAAAACCATTGAAGGCTATTTGGGCGCAGATTTCACCGTCAAATCCAGTTTTGGCCATGTACGCGACTTGCCCGACAAAGACTTGGGCATAGATGTAGCCAATGGCTATGCCCCTTCTTATGAGATTCCGCCAGATAAAACTAAGGTAATCAGCGAATTAAAAAAAATTGCCAAAGCTTCGCAAGAAGTTTGGCTCGCCACCGACGACGACCGCGAGGGCGAGGCTATCTCGTGGCATTTGAAGGAAGCCTTGGGGCTGCCGGACCAAACCAAGCGTATTGTGTTTCGGGAAATTACGAAAAACGCCCTTCAAAAAGCCATTCAAAACCCACGTGCCATAGACATGGATTTGGTCAATGCCCAGCAAGCAAGGCGTGTACTCGACCGTCTGGTAGGCTACGAACTTTCGCCGGTACTATGGCGTAAAATCAAAATCGGCAACAATACCGCCCTATCGGCAGGACGTGTACAGTCGGTGGCGGTGCGGCTGATTGTAGAGCGGGAGCGTGAAATTGAAGCGCATGAGTCTAAGTCTTCCTATAAAGTAACCGCCCGCTTCGACCTCGAAGGTGGTAAGGTACTCGAAGCCGAACTGCCCAAAAATTTTGAAACAGAAGCCCAAGCCCGTGCTTTTTTAGAAAAATGTAAAGGAGCGACTTTCAGTATCAAAAATCTCGAAGTTAAGCCCGGCAAAAAATCACCTGCACCACCCTTTACGACCTCTACACTCCAGCAAGAAGCCTCGCGTAAGTTGGGTTTTTCGGTGTCGCAGACTATGACCATCGCCCAAAAACTTTACGAAGCCGGTAAAATTTCGTATATGCGTACCGATTCTACCAATCTCTCGGAGGAGGCCATGCAAAAAGCCAAAGACCAAATAACAGCAGAATACGGCGACAAATACCACCAACGACGCACCTACAAAACTAAATCAGACTCTGCCCAAGAAGCCCACGAGGCTATTCGACCTACCAACTTTGCCGAAACCAAAGCCAGCAGCGACCGCAACGAGCAACGCCTCTACGAACTCATCTGGAAGCGTGCCATTGCCTCCCAAATGGCCGATGCACAACTGGAGCGTACCATCGCTACGATAGGCATTTCGACTACTTCCGAAGAACTCATTGCTCAAGGTGAGGTGATCAAGTTTGATGGTTTTTTGAAAGTCTATCTCGAATCGAGCGATGATGAAGAAGAAGACACCAAAGGTATGCTACCACCGCTTTCGATAGGGCAAAATTTGCTGCTCAATATTCTCAAGGCTACCGAAAAATTTTCGCGCCCCAAACCCCGCTACACCGAAGCCAGTTTGGTCAAACAACTTGAAGAAATGGGCATCGGACGGCCTTCGACTTACGCTCCTACGATTTCGACCATCATGCGGCGTGAATATGTGGTCAAACAAGACAAACCCGGCCAGCAGCGTGAATACAAAGAACTGATTCTCAAGAAAAATCAACTTACAGAAACCAAAGGCAAAGAAAATTTCGGTGCCGAAAAAGCCAAACTTTTCCCTACCAACACGGGCGTGGTGGTCAATGACTTTTTGGTAGAACTCTTCCCTGATATTGTGGACTTTTCGTTTACGGCCAATGTCGAGAAAGAGTTTGACGAAATAGCCGAAGGAAAAGTATCTTGGCAAAAGATGATAGACAACTTCTACAAAAGTTTTCATCAGAAAGTAGAAGAAGTGGCCGAAAGTAAGATTGTCAAAAAAAATGAAGCCCGCGAACTGGGCATAGACCCCAAGTCAGGCAAACTCGTCATAGCACGTATCGGCAAATTTGGACCTTATGTACAACTGGGTGAAGCCACAGAAGACGGACCCAAACCTCAATATGCCAACCTCAAAAAAGACCAATTGGTAGAAACTATCACGCTCGACGAGGCCCTCCAACTCTTTGCCCTGCCGCGCGAAGTAGGCTTTTTTGAAGACAAACCAATGGTAGTAAATATTGGCAAATACGGCCCTTATGTAAAACATGACGAGAAGTTTTATTCGCTCGACCGTACCGACGACCCCTACACCGTAGAAGCCGACCGCTGTATAGCAGCCATACGCCTCAAGCGTGGAGATATGGCCGCCGAGGGCGAAGGACTGGGCGAGTATGAAGGCAAACCCATGACGACTGGCAGCGGGCGGTATGGCCCATATATAAAACACGACGACAAATACTACTCTCTCCCCAAAGGCGAAAGTCTGGCACGCCTCACCCGTTAAGCTGCCATCGAGCTTATAGAGAAAAAACGCCAAGCTGAAAACAATAAGTACATAAAAGAATTTGACGAAAACCCCAATGTCAAAGTAGTGAATGGACGCTATGGGCCGTATATTTCGATAGGTAAACGAAACGTCAAAATCCCTGCCGGGACAGACCCTGCCACTCTTACGCTCGAAGATTGCTTAAAACTGGCTGGAAGCTAAAAAGAATAAAGTCAAGCAGGTATCGTTTGTTGAATATGACCGATATTATCAAGACCTTTTTCTTTCTCATCGCGGTCATTGACCCATTGGGGTCAGTGCCTGTGTATTTGGAAGCGACCAAAACATTTGATGACCATCACAAGCGAAAAATTGCGATTCGTTCTTGCGTCATCGCCTTTTTTATTTTGTTGTTTTTCATTGCTGTTGGGCAAATCATCATGGAAGGCATGAGTATCAGCCTCAATGCCTTTCAGATTTCGGGGGGAGTGATTCTATTTTTGTTTGCCCTCACGATGATTTTTGGCGAAGGTAAGCCGCAGTCCGAAAAACACCTTATCACCGATTACCGACACGTTACGATTTTTCCGTTGGCAATTCCTTCGTTGGCTTCGCCGGGGGCTATCATGGCCGTTGTCTTATTGACCGACAACTACGTCTATACCATTCAGCAACAAGCCATTACGGCTTTTTTGGTCTTGCTGGTATTGGGTCTTACGGCACTTTTACTACTGGCAGCGCGCTATGTACAAGATCATATCGGCGAGGGTGGCATCACGGTCATCAGTAAAATTATGGGCATGATTTTGGCCTCTTATGCGGTTCAAAGTATTTTGACAGGCTTGAAGGCATTTTTTGAAATGTAACCCTCACCGCCCAAACTCCACCAAACGGTAGCCGATGAGCCTATCGGCACGTGCTGCTGGAGACCGATGATACACAAAAATCTCGTAGTCATTGGCTGTTTGGGCAAAACTCCCCTCCAGCGCGGTTTCGTTGGTTTTGCCGTTGTCGTTTACGATTGTATAAATGTAGTTGGCGACTCCTTGTTTTATAAAAATACTGGCCTCATATACCCCCTTTTGAGCGTTGTAAGTCATGCGGTTGGCATCGTCGAGTTGCCATAAACAAAACCCTCCATTGACATACACTTGAGCCGGGTCGAGTGGCTCGCTTTTGAGCGTAAAAACAACATTGAAGTAATCGGCTTCATTGGTGCTGTTGGCGGTGTTTTGATTGAATACTACATATTGCCCATTGAAATCTTGTGCCTGAAATCCCACGCCACTCGTTACTCTTGAGGCATCGGTACGTAAGCGTACAGATGTTTGGTCGGGGAGTTGTTCGACTTGCTCAACACTCATGCCAATACCGCCTGTGAGGCGTGTGTCAAACCACCGAAACTCATTGCCCGCCAAAAAATTGTTCGATAAATCGAAAGGACGATACTCAAGCCGAGCGTCAAAAACGCGCACATTGGTAGGCCGTAGGCGCGTGAGGGTTTTATCCCAACGGAAATTTTGTCTTACTACTATTTTTAGGTCTTCTTGGGGGGAAAGGATTTCATAGCCTTTGTAGTCTATGTCAAAGTCCACTTGTTGGTGGGTACGTTGCTCGGCGATGCCCGACGAAAGACGAACTTGTGGGGAGATGCCGACCCGTGCCTCATAAACGGCAAATCTCCTTGACCATACCAACTTGGCTGGGCGTTTATCCTCATATACGGCTACGACGTAATTGCCCGATATTTTCAATTTCGGAATCGCAAAAACATAATGGAAATACGGAATCTTGGTATTGAACGAAGCCTGATAATCGTTGATGGGGTAATCGTTGTATTCATAAGTAAACTCAATGTCGCTCAATTCGGAAGGTGTCCAGTCAGTATTACAATGAAAAATTTTGAATCGAAAGCTACGAAAGCGTGCCGATAAATCGTCAAATTCGGCAATAAGCGGCATATCCTTATTCAAAGGGACAATGGGAGGGTAAATCATACGGGCAGGGTCTTGAAGTTGGTTGGGTGTAGGATAGAGCGCAACGGTTTTGATATTGGTTTCGTACGTTCGGTCTTCGTAACGCAACTGCGGAAATTTTTGGCCGTAGCCCGTCAAAGCACCCAGAAGGCCAAAAAAAGCTATAATTTTGTTCATTGGTTCAATAAATATGGTGGAGTACTACACTACCGATATTAGAATCATCTCGTCATAAACGGTGTCCAAATCTGTCAGCCTTTGTGGGGAAACCAAAAAACATAACGAAACACGCCTTCAAATCAATACATCATGGAACGTCGAAATTTCCTTCAACTCATTGCCTCTGTCCCTGCTGCTGGTACAGCTTTATTGACTCCAAGCCCCCCTATTACCAAACGCAAACCCCCCCGCCTCAAACCCGGCGATACCGTAGGATTGGTCTGCCCGGCAGCACCTGCTTACAGCCGCGAAACTGTCAAAATCATTGCAGAATCTATGCAAGCCTTAGGTTTTAAAGTAAAGTACGGCAAACGAATGTGGGAACGCTACGGCTATTTGGCAGGCAAAGATGCCGACCGCGCCGCCGACCTTAATGAGATGTTTGCCGACAAATCCATACAAGGCATCGTATGTGTACATGGGGGCTGGGGCTGTGCGCGTCTGTTGCCATTGCTCGACTACGAGGTCATTGCCCAAAACCCCAAAGTACTGATTGGCTACTCCGACATCACCGCCTTATTGCTCGGTATCCATAGCCAAACAGGGCTTGTAACGTTCCATGGGCCTGAAGGTGCAGCTACTTGGAACAAATACACCGTCGGACATTTCCGCGCAATTTTGATGAATGCCGAGGCTGTCAAGTACGAAAACCCCAAAGCCATCGGCGACAATCTCACCCAAACTTCTGACAGAGTTTATACCATTAATGCTGGCAAAGCCAAAGGGAAACTATTGGGAGGCAATCTGACCGTACTTTGTCATCTGATAGGCTCTCCCTACGTACCAGATTGGAAAAATTCGCTGTTTTTTTGTGAAGATGTACACGAAGCCCCCTACCGAATAGACCGCATGATCACGCATCTGCGTTTGGCGGGAGTACTCGATGCCATGAATGGATTTGTTTTTGGCAAATGTACCAAATGCGATGTAGGTGAAAACAGCTACGGTTCGCTCACTATCGAAGATATTTGGGACGACCACCTACTACCACTTTCCAAACCCTCATTTGCCGGTGCCATGATAGGACACATCAGAGATAAATTTACGATTCCGGTAGGTATCGAGGCCGAAATGGACGCTACCGCCGGCTCCATTCGACTTCTCGAAAGTGCCGTGGTTTAGGAGTGTTTTATCCAAAAAAATCTGTGAACATCTGTGTCTAAATCAGCGCAAATCCGTGTGCAATAATTTTAATCAAATTCTGATTCTCGATGAAACATCAACTGCTTTTCAGTTTATTGGCGAGCCTTTGTTTATTCTCTTGCCAAGAAAAAACCGAAGAAGTGCCGATAGAGATTTTACGTTTAGAAAAAAGCCTTTTTGACGTAAAATCACCCCAAGAGGTGGGGGCTTTAATGAAAAACTACCCCTTTTTGAAAACCTACCTTGGGGCAGATAGCGATGTTAATGATTCGCTGGTGGTAGGACAACTGTATGCCAATGTTTCCAATGCACAACTTCGGCAGTTTGCCCAAGAACTCCAAGCTCAATTTGGCGATTTGGGAAGACTCCAAAAAGATTTGCAGCAGGCCTTCGGCCAACTCAAAAAAGAATATCCCGACTTCAAGCCTCCCAAAATTGTTACGGCTATTACAGGTTTTATGGGGAGTGATTTGTACGTAACTGATAGTCTGGTAGTGATAGGCTTAGACTATTTTGGAGGCCCGAAAGCCAAATACCGCCCGCCACTTTATGACTATCAGTTGCGCCGCTATGAGCAAGCCTATCTTGTCCCGAACCTGCTGTTTTTGATGGCTAAACCCTACATCAAAGTTCCGCCTCAAGACCAAACGCTTTTGGCCGATATGATTTGGTTTGGCAAGGGTTACGAGTTTGTCAAACACATTGCCCCCGATACGCCCGACAGTCTTATCATAGGCTACTCTCAAGAACAACTCGACGATGTATATGCCTCCCAGCAAGATATTT
>JBKBKL010000109.1:0-14524 GCA_046294665.1 Runella sp. | reverse complement strand
GCTTGGTCGAAGAAGCCGAAACAGGCCAAAAAGCCATCTATGTTTTTCTCTCACGCGAGGAAACGTACGCCGACATTTCGCCGGTACGGCTCAATTCCAACGGCGTTACGGCCTACATCAGTATCATGCGAGGCTGCGACAATATGTGCAGCTTCTGTGTAGTCCCCTTCACGCGAGGCCGTGAGCGCAGCCGCGACCCACAGAGCATTGTACAAGAGGCTCGTTCGCTATTTGAGGCCGGATACAAAGAAGTTACGCTTCTGGGACAGAATGTGGATAGTTATAAATACAGCCCCCCATTGGGGGCAGGAGGAGCGGTATCCTTTGCTGATTTGTTGGAAATGGTCGCGCTTGTTAGTCCTGATTTACGAGTACGATTCAGTACCTCACACCCCAAGGATATTACTGATGAGGTACTTTATACCATGGCTAAGTATGAAAATATTTGTAAATACATTCACCTCCCTGCACAAAGTGGCAACAGTAGGATTCTCAAATTGATGAATCGAACCTACGACCGTGAGTGGTACATTCAGAAAATTGACCGTATCCGTGAGATTTTGGGCGAAGACTGTGGTATTTCAACAGACATGATCACGGGCTTTTGCTCCGAAACCGAGGAGGAGCACCAAGACACCCTCTCGCTGATGCAATATGTACGCTACGACTATGCGTATATGTTTGCCTACTCGGAGCGTCCCAATACACCTGCCGCCAAAAAATACAAAGACGATATACCAGAAGAGGTTAAAAAACGACGTTTGCAAGAAATCATCAATCTACAAGTACAACACTCCGCCGAGCGCAACCAACGTGCCGTAGGGCGAGTTCATAAAGTGCTGGTAGAAGGCCCTTCCAAACGCTCCGAAGCCGACCTCTGTGGACGCAACGACCAAAATAAAGTAGTGGTCTTTCCACGCGAGCATTACCATAAAGGCGATTATGTCCAAGTTTTAGTAACCGAGTGTTCGTCGGCTACGTTGATAGGAAAAGTAGTTGAAATGGAAACGGTTTAAGCAGATGAATAGCCAACGTAAAGAAACTTTCAAAAGAATTTTTTGGGACTACTCCTACACGCCTGACGAGATAGAGGAGATTCTCAATCACAACGGCATGAGCAAAGAAAAAGTGATGATACTACGTAAAATCTTGATGTCGGAAAGATGGTATAACATCTAGCCTGTTTAAACTTTTCAAATTAACACAAAGCACCCAAAGCGTAGGCACAAAGTACACAAAAAGCAAACTCTCTCTCTTTGTAGTCTTCGTGTAAATTTCTTTGATCACTTTGTGTTAAGAAATGATTCGTCTTTTATAAAAAATAAAAAGTTTTAACAGTTTCAATGAAAGAATTTGAGAATGAGAAAAGATTTTAGGGCTAATATGAAAAAATATTTGGTAGGGCTTCTGTGTTTGGGTGTGTATTTTGTCAAAGCACAAGGAATCCCCAACGAGGTGGACTATGAACCCGACGAGGGAGGATACCCCCAAGGCTATACGCCTGCGGCAAAATTGGGAATGTTCGACTTGTCGAGTACAGCCTCCAACCAGCCTTTTCGACACTTGTTCAAGTTGTTCGAGCCACAGCGGGTCGTGTGGGACGACATAACCGACTATCGAGATTATGGTTTTAAGGCTATGTTTGGTATTTCGGGAGAGGGCAAGCCCAAAGAAAATCGTTATACAGATGTCAATGAAGGGGTTTTGAGAGATCCTATCACCATAGACGGCGAAAGCATCGGTATCAATCCTATATATTTACCTGACCCCAACCGCGACCGCTCGGCACAAGGACGGCGATTTTTATGTTTCAACGCTCCCTTTCCGACAGTTTTGATAGATAATGTGGACGAAGCTGCCAAGTTTAATCCTTTCTTGCTGACTGCCTACGAGATTGACCGCCGCGCCAAGTACGCGGGCGACCCACGCTTTGGCTATATCCGTTGGGATATCGAAACCTTCGCCAACGACGGCTGGCTTACCATTTTGCGGGGTCGGCAAGTGTGGGAAAATGGCAAATACCGCCACTCACTCAATGGCGGTACAGTAGTTCCTTTCAAAGATTGGGACGATCAGCAGTTTTTCGACTTCCTACAACATCGCTGGAGTTATGTCTTTACGGAGTTGTTTCATAAGACTAAATTATACAGTCGAAATTCAAAGATTTGGCAATATGGGGCTGGGCCTATCACTCAATTAGACCCCTTGATTTTTCCACAGTTTGATGAAACGGGCAAAATACATAGTAGCTGGAACCGCCCTGCCAACCCGATTTGGCAACTTCGCAACAACATCAACAACCGCTCCGTAACAGGCGAACTCGACTATATGGAAAGCTGGGATTTTGTACAGCAGTACGCTATGTGGTCTATTTTACAGTACAACAATCAGCACAATTATTGGACAAATACCGACTTCATCAGGTTGAGAAACACTCCCAAAACCAACGTTACGGAGGGAGTGCCTACACGATACCATGTCGTTGATTTGGGGATAAATCCTGCTACCAATACCCGCAGGGCGCGTATCTCGCTCCATGCCCAAGATGGTAGCCTCCGATTGGCCGACCGCACGTACCGTGTTACGTTTCAGCACTGGCGTGGCGATGCCGAGGTGGATATTCCAAAGGGAAGTCATACTGTTGAACTCACCACTACCTCGCCCGAACTCAAGTGGCAGACAGATGACCATTATCTGATGATTATGTGGAACACCATGTATTGCTCGCGCTACCATGAGCCTACCAAGCTGGGTTTTATCAACTGGGAGCCTACGCCACGGACTTTCAATTTTGGCACCTATTCTCTTTCGATGACCGATATTTTCGAGCAGCGTATTTATGATGCCGTAGTAGCTTTTGCCAATCTCCAAAATTACGGAGTCGTAAACTGGGAGGCCAATACCATAGGCAAAGTCAATCCGATGGTGAGAGAGAGTATCATTTTGGCACAGAAGAAAATCGCTCCTTACAAAAATCATATCGAAAACCAAATGCTCCTCTTTGCAGATATAAGCCTTGACGGGGGGCAAACATGGGTAGAAGGTGGCTACCCCAAAACTCCTTTTGCCACGCACTACAACGGCTGGTGGATGGGCGATTTTTATCGAAACGACCTCCCTTTTCCGATGCTTATGGCCACGTACAATGCCCAGCAACGCACTTTTTTAGTGGCGCATTTGGCCGGAAAACTTCCGACGGGTCAAATCAGCTATAAAATCAGACTCAAAGTACCCAATACCAATACTTTCTTCACATTCGACCTTACATCTACGCGCCACTTGTCTTATAGCCTTTTTCAGCTTTAAACCTCAAAGCTATCGCTTTCTACGTAAGCCTTGATAAGGGCTTCTTCACCTTCTTTGCCGGGGCGGGCATTGCCATGCTCCATGCCCCAAATAAAACTGCGACCTTCGGCTTTGCCTTTATGATAGACGTGCTTGAAGATATTTTTGTAGTTGATTTCGCCTGTGGTGGGTTCTTTGCGGCCGGGGTTGTCGCCAATCTGAAAATACCCAATCTCTGACCAGCACCAGTCAATGTGCGGTATGATATGGCCTTCGTTTTTTTGCATGTGATACACATCAAACAAAATCTTGCAAGCGGGGCTATTGACAGCGCGGCAGATTTCGTAGGTCTGGTCGGAGGTACGTAAAAATAGATTGGGGGTATCGCTCAAAGGCTCCAGTACCATCACCAAGCCATGAGGTGCCAGTATATCAGCCCCACGGCGCAGGGCATCTATCACGTGGCCGGTTTGGATACCGATAGGCAGATTGCGCTCAAAATCGCCCGGCACGACCGTAATCCACTTGGCGTTGCAGCGTTTGGCGGTTTCGACAGCACGGCGGCAGCCGTCCAAAAAAATATCTATATGCGCTTGTTTGCCTGCTGCCAGTGTATTTTGACTATTGCCACCTTTATCGAGTACAAACACACCCATCGTCATACCCAGCTTGGCTAATGTTTCGCCTATTTTCGATTGAAGCTCTGGGGGTTTGCTCATCATACCGTTATCTTCGAGGGCGGTGAAGCCTACGTCGGCCATGAATTTGAGCTGATCCATGGGGTCTTTGCCGGCACTATTGGCAAACATACCAAAATGCGGTGCATAAGCCAGCTTGAATTTATGTTTAGCCGAAGGAGAAGCAGCAGCATACCCAGGTACCGAAGCGGTAGTAGCAGCAAGGGCAGTTTTGACAAAATGACGGCGGAGCATGGAGCGGGGAAGTTTAGAGTGAAAAGTTTAGAGTGAAAAGTGGAAAGTGAAAAGTTTAAAGGGAATGATGATGAGCATTGAGCGATTCCGTCGCTGAAAATAACAAGGCTTCGAATGATAAAATCTTATGAGCCATATTTAAAAGTAAATTTTCTTGAGAAACTAATTAGGGCTATTCCAACAAAAACTTGTTAATATGTTTAGAGTGTACTTCATAATACAAATCAATTTTCAACAATGCGGTATCACTACCTCAAAAGTACTCCCCTGCCCTACTTTACTTTGGACATTGAGCTGCCCGCTGTGCATATCTACAATGCGTTTACATACCGACAGACCAATGCCGTAGCCTTTGAATGAAGTGGCATTTTTGGCACGATAAAGTGGCTCAAAAATAAGCCCTATTTCCTCTTCTGGAATCCCTATGCCATTGTCTTTGATGCGTACAATACTATTCTTGTGGTCAAACCCAATCCTTACTTCGGCGCGTTTGCCGGAGGAGTATTTGCAGGCATTGTCTATCAGATTGCTGAATACAGTTTTGAGCAACGTGGCATTTCCCATGACCGTAATATCTTGCTCGTTTTCGGGGATTTGCTCAAAATCCATAGTAATCTGATAATCGCTCTGACGGCTTAGGAGTTCTTCTTGCGTAGCAAAGAGCAGCTCGTCGAGGCGCAATTCTTGAAAACTCACAGCCTGCCCTTGTCTTTCGGATTTGGCCAATTGGAGGAGTCCGTTGGTGAGTTGAATAAGGCGTTGGGTATCGTTGAGCAGTGAGCGCAGTACTTTGCGGTATTCGTCGGGGGTGCGTTCGTTTTCAAGGGCAATTTGAATCTCCGATTTAATAGCCGCCAAAGGAGTACGCAGTTCGTGCGAGGCATTGGACACAAAACTCCGCTGCAATTCAAACGACTGCTCCAATCGTTGAAACATCTGATTGAAATTCATCGCCAGTTGTGCTATTTCATCTTGCCGATTGCCTTCATTGAGGGGTTTACGTAGATTGTAGGCTGTGATTTTTTCGATTTCTTTGTTCATCGTCGCAATCGGCTTGAGCGACTGCCCCGCAAAAATGAAGCCCAGCACAATCGTAACCAGCACCCCAAACAAAAAACTATACACCAACGACTGCCGCAGCTTTTGTAACTGGGTATTGCCGAGGGCATCTTCAGCAGAGGCCAAGAGGACAAACTCCCCGTTTTCGGGGTGAGTGTACATCAGCCCCACTACGAGCAGTTCTCCGTTGGTAGTTTCGACGTACTTGCTTTCACGTACATTTTTGAGTAAAACCGGATTGTAGAAATAATACCGCTCGGCACTATCGGGGGCGTAGCTGGCATAGAGTGCTTCATCTTTTTCGTTGAACATCAGCACTTTTTCTCCATAGAGTTTGGAGAGGGTGGCACTGTCAATGATTTTGAGGAGTTTTTTATTGATAGCATCTACTTTGATGAGCAAATCGGCACGGGTAAGAGCGCGATCGCGGAGGTTTTGATAAAATTCGTCTTTGCGGTTGCGTTCGGCAAGATAATAAAACGAGGCCGAAAAAGTGGCCAAAATCAAGGCAATGATAGCCGTAAACTGCAACGCGATGCGGGTACGAATTTTCATAAATGGTCGTTAGACAGACAACAGTTCCAAAACCGCTTTTTTGATTTTTTCTAATGCTTTGCTGCCCTTGCTTGGTGCTACGATTTGTTTACCCCACTCATACCAAAGGCCATCGCCGAGGCTAAGATACAAGCCTGCTTTAGTGGGTTTTTGAGATTTGGCCATATCCGAGAGCCAATCGGCCTCGTAGAGGGTTTCCATGAGGACGGGTAGTTTTTTCCAAGCAAAAAAATGCAAATCGGATTTTCCATTTATGATACGCTTGAGTTGTGCAGTACGATTTTTGAAAGAAGCCGTCAGTACCGCCTCATAAGTATCGGTTGGGGTTTTATTGATGACTTGCAGTTCAAAAGGCCGCTCTTTGCCGCTGGTTTCATAGACCGCCTGCATGAGTTCTTGGGCTACATAAAGCCATTCGGTTTTATTTTTGGGCTGACGTATCTCTGCGTCAATGATTTGCAGCAGCAGCAAATCCTCCTGCTCTGCGGGGGCTTGATCGGGGGAGATGGTTTCTGTTTTTTTCCAAAGTTTTTCGAGTTCGTCTTTCCAAACTTTCTCCAAAGCTCCTTTCCATTCATAATCGTCGTTGGCCGTAAATCCCTCGGCTTCAATCTCATCAGCTTCGAGGTCCTCGCGGTGGGTGTAAGAAAGTATCAGATGAGCTTCGAGGCTTTGGTCAGTAGGTCTTAATTCCAACGAGTATTGATACGAGTACGGTGGCGGTAGCTGCGCCGAAGTTTCAAAGTAGAGTGTTATCTTTTGCGGTAACATGATAGACGTTTTTTCGCAAAGTTATCATTTCTACGTGGTGATTGTCCCTGTCTATTTATATTCTTCATGATTCACTCCTCACTTCCCCGCTTTATGATTGAGCCTCCAAAGCTGAAAGCCCAAATAAGCGACCGTACCGCGAGGCTGAACCTGCCGGCTGGCCAAGCCCCCAAAATTGCTAAAGCCAATAAACCCCGGCCCTAAGCGTACCGAAAATCCAATGGTAGGGGAAGCATTGCCTTCTATCCAACTGATAGGCAGCGTAAACTCCACGTCTTCGCCCTCAAAGCGTGAGGTAAGCGTGAAAACTTCGGGTTGATAGACGATTTCGGGCAGCCTGCCTGTTTGGGTGGGTTTGATCCAAGTGGCATTCACAAAAAACGAACGGGCAAACTGTACGTCTAAGTCCACGTTGAGATTGGCCGGCAAAACCGTTTTGTAACCATACTGTTGAGGATTGCTTTTGCCCAACAAGTTTTGGAGTTGTTGGGCCGAATTGTCGCCCAGTTTGATGATTTCCTCTTGGTTTAGTGTAAGGCGACTGCGCGTACCGCTGAATCGTTGGGCCGCATCGGGGTAGTTGATTTCGCCCACGTCGGTTAGTGCCGCCCCCAGCCGCACGATGTAGTTGGCGCGGTCTTGTGAATGCTGGCGGATACGCCCAAGCTCTACGGTAGCCCCCAAATCCAAAGCTGTACCGCTGCCGTAGTCGCCCGAAAATAGACTGCCTATGCTAAAAGGCTGTACAGGCTGGGTGTAGCCGTATTCATAGTTGAGATTGGAAAGGTCGAAAACAGCATCTTCTTGATTGAGAAGGCGTACTTGGTAGTTGGTGTTTTTGACATGGAGAAAAACATTGCGTGCGCCCGAAAGCCGCTTGATAGTAGCTCCCACTTTCACTCGCCCGATGCCCTCAAGGCGTAGCGGCATGGCAGCAAAGGTCAGGGCGGTTTCAAAAAAAGATAACTGGTTGAGTACCATATCGCTAAATCTCCCCGACGACGTACTCAACTGCCCGAAGTCCAAGCGTTTAGTGTAAACATCTTTGACTACCGAAGGCACGTCGTTGCCTTGTACAAATCCTCGCATTCGACTCTGAAACCCTACTACGAGCCAGTTGTTTTTTCCCAGTCCTACATAGCCCGACGGTAGCCGCAACTCCGAGATAAGATGTACGTTGCTGCCTTGTGTCAGCGTACCCGTCAGTTTGCTTTTTCCATAAAGCTCATGGTCGGTGTAGGCATGGCGAAAAGGGTGAAAAAGGGCATCGCTCCGAAAAAACTTGAAATAACGATTGGTAACGGAGGCATTGAACGATACCAAATTGACATGAAAGCGATAGCGCGTACCCGCTATGGCCGACGGGTTGAAGGTAGCGCGGTTGATACCGGCATAATTGCTACTGTGCTGCCCCAAAAAATCTTGTGCTTCCAACAAAGAAGCCCCAAATATCAAAAACAGAAAAACGAGGAGGATTTTTTTATTCATAAAACAGCGTATAATTTGCAACATAGCCCTACGATTGGGCTTAGGCCATCAATATCCAAACGAAAAGTATGCCAAAAATTGTTAAGATTGGGTATCAATAAGCTATTGATTGCAGATGAACACTTTCCGTACCGAACTCGCTCTCACAGAAAGCCCCGATAAAATCGGCCTTCGCTCCTCTGTACTTACGCTGGGGTCATGTTTTGCGGAGGTGGTAGGGCGGCAGTTGCAGGCCCACAAAATCTCTACGCTTGTCAATCCTTTCGGTACGATTTTCAATCCGATTTCTCTTGTTGAGTTGCTGGAAAATACCATCGAAGAAAGGCCATTTTTACCTGAACATTTTCTCCAACATCAAGAGGTTTGGTTTCATTATGACGCTCACTCCTCGCTGTGGGGGCATAGCCACGAAGCCTTGCAACAGACCCTCGAAACCTTACAGCAAGAAGTGAGGATTTTTCTGCAAAAAACTGAATTTCTGTTACTTACACTGGGTACAGCTTGGGTATATCGGCACAAAAGCACCGATAAGCTGGTGGCCAACTGCCACAAAACCCCCAGTAGCTATTTCGACAAACAACTCCTCGAAGTGTCAGAGATTACCGCTGCTTTTACACGGCTTGGGAGTTTGTTGGAGAGATATAAGCCTTCTCTGAAAATCTTGCTGACGGTAAGCCCCGTACGCCACACCCGCGACACCCTGCCGCTCAATGCCGTCAGTAAGGCTACCCTACGGCTGGCTTGCCACCAACTCACACAGATTTCTGAAAACGTTTTTTATTTTCCTGCCTACGAAATCCTCTTAGACGACCTGCGCGACTATCGTTTTTATAAATCAGATCTCATTCACCCCAGCGAATTGGCCGAGCAGTATATTTTTGAGCAATTTGGGGCGGTATATTTTGACAACGATCTCAAAAAATTTGTAAAAGAATGGCAAAAGATACAACAAGCCCTCTCCCACCGACCGCTACAACCCAACACTACCGCACACAAGCATTTTTTGGAAGCTCTACTCAAAAAACTCCATGCACTGGCACAGAGGGGTATAAACGTACAGCAAGAAATAGAGGCCGTGAGAAACAGAATCGCGGTGTGATAGTAACTTTCTGTGCCGTTTTGGTGTTAGGGAGTTTGTATCTCTTTAGCATGGCTGTCTTTTTATGAACGAAGAAAAAAAAAGCGGGCAAATCTTTGACCTCCCCACCATTCGACGGCTTTATGGTTTTATAAAGCCCTACCAACGCCCTTTTTATGGCCTTGTGGTTTTGATTTTGGTAAGTGCGCTGCTCTCACCTATCAACCCCCTCTTGATACGCTATACCATAGACCACCAGATTGCGTCGAGTGATTATACGGGCCTTGCCCTTATGCTATTAGCTATGATAGGGGTACTGGTGATACAGGCCGTCATACAGTTTGGTCATACGTATTTGGCAGGCTGGCTGGGGCAAAATATCATACGGGATATTCGGGTGCAGTTGTACGAAAAAATCCTTACCCTAAGACTTAAATTTTTTGACAATACGCCTATCGGTAGATTGGTTACACGTACTATTTCAGACATCGAAACTCTTGCCGATGTATTCAGTGATGGCATGGCGGCTGTGGCTGGAGATATTTTACAGTTGGTGTTGATCATTGGAGTAATGTTTTATACCGATTGGCGGCTATCGCTCATAAGCTTGGCTACCGTACCTTTGATGATGATAAGTACTTATATTTTCAAAGAAAAAATCAAAGATTCTTTCAATGAAGTTCGTACGGCTGTATCCAACCTCAACTCGTTTGTACAAGAGCATCTGACAGGCATGAACATAGTCCAAATCTTTGGAGCAGAGAAAATTGAGTACCAGAAGTTTCAGCAAAAAAATGCCGTCCATCGCGATGCACACATTCGGTCGGTACTGTATTATTCGGTTTATTTCCCTGTGGCTGATATTATTTCGGCTGCTGCTACGGGCTTGGTAGTATGGTATGGGGCGCGCCAAATCTTGACCTATGAGGCTACTTTTGGGACCGTTACGGCTTTTGTGATGTTTATCAACTTGTTTTTCAGACCGATACGTATGCTGGCCGACCGCTTCAATACCCTCCAAATGGGCATCGTCAGCACCGACCGTATCCTCAAACTTTTAGACAGTACCGACTTTACACCCAACAATGGCACTTACCGACCCGATACGATGCAGGGAGAGGTAGTATTCAAAAACGTATGGTTTGCCTACAACGACCAAGACTATGTGTTGAAAGATATTTCGTTTGAGGTAAAAGCCGGCCAAACCGTAGCGTTGGTGGGAGCCACCGGCGCAGGCAAATCGTCTATCATCAATCTTTTGAGTCGTTTTTATGACATCAATCAGGGCGAAATTTTGGTGGACGGCAGAAATATAACTCAATACGAACTTGGGGCATTACGTCAAAATATCGGTGTAGTGCTACAAGATGTCTTTTTGTTTTCGGATACCATTTATCGAAACATCACGCTGGGGAGTTCACATATCACGGAGGCGCAGGTAGTGGCTGCGGCACAGTTGGTAGGAGCGCATGAGTTTATCGAACGATTGCCGGGAGGCTACCAGTACAATGTCATGGAGCGTGGGGCTACGCTTTCGGTAGGGCAGCGGCAGTTGATTTCGTTTGTACGGGCATTGGTACACGACCCCAAAATCATCGTACTCGACGAAGCCACCTCCTCTGTAGATACCGAAACAGAAGAACTCATTCAAAATGCCATCGAAAAGCTCATGAAAGGCCGCACGGCCATCGTCATAGCTCACCGCTTGAGTACCATTCAGCGCGCCGACCAAATCATCGTATTGGATAAAGGCCAAATCAAAGAAAAAGGCACACACGACCATCTCCTCCAGCATGAAGGCTACTACGCCAATCTTTATCGAATGCAGTACAAGGAGATTGTAGCAAGCTAACGGCTCACAAACTCAACATATCTTTGAACCGTATGGCCTGACGACGGGAGATTTCGATTTTTTCGCCACTGCTACGTAGCGTTACGAGCAGCCCCCCCGAAAACCACGGCTCTATTTTTTCGATCCATTGGAGATTGATGATATGCTTGCGGTTGGCCCGAAAAAAACACATTGGGTCTAAGCGATCTTCGAGCGCATTCAATGACTTGAGTACCAGTGGCTTTTGGTCGTCGAAATGCAGCCGCACGTAGTTGCCCATAGACTCAAAAAGGCGTACTTTACCGAGTTTGACAAACCAACATTTTTCGCCATCTTTGATAAAAACTTGGTCATTTTCACCCAAAATTTTGCGCTCGGTAGAGATGTCTTGTTGATGATGCTTACGCTCAAACTCCTCAAAAACACGCTGTACAGCCTCACTCAATCGGGGCAAATCAATGGGCTTGAGGATATAGTCGAGGGCATTGTACTCGAAGGCTTTGAGGGCGTATTCGTCGTAGGCAGTCGTAAAAATCACCTCGGGAGTCATCTCGTCGCCGAGCGATTCGAGCAGCTCGAAGCCATTCTTGCCGGGCATTTGAATATCCAAAAAAAGCAAGTCTGGGTGGTGTTCTTGAATCATTTTGGCAGCTTCGTCGGCATTGGCGGCTTCGCCTACGATTTCGAGGCGGGGGAAATTGTCGAGCAAACGGCGGAGTTCGTTGCGAGCCAAGCGTTCGTCGTCTATGATGAGGGCTTTCATTTGAAGAAAAATATAGCGTTAAGATTGATGCGTATGAGTGTTGGATTGGGAGCGAAAAACCCCTTCGGTCTGTACCGGAATGATGACCTCGGCACGTACTACTTGCTCTGATTCCTGAAAAATCCGAAATTTGGCTTCCTCGCCGTAGAGTAGCTGTAAACGCCGTTCGGTATTTTGGAGGCCAAAGCCGCTGGCTTCTTTTGTATTGTCGCTGGCTTCGTTTTTGGCAGCCAGTACTCCTGTATTACGAATATGTATATGTACAAAATCGTTTTCTAAGAAAGTAGTAATCTGTACAAATCCTCCATTGATAGCCTTCTGAACGCCATGTTTGATGGCATTTTCGACCAATGTCTGGAGCATCATAGGAGGCACTTGTAAGTACAAGGTACGTGGGTCTATGTGAAAATCGGAGGTAAGACGGTCTTCGTAGCGTACCTTTTCGAGGCTTAGATAATCTTCTACGGTCTTGAGTTCTTCGCGTAGCTCTACGGTCTTGCGGCGGTCGGCTAAGAGCGAATTGCGCAGGATATTGGACAACTGGGTGATACCTTGCTGGGCTTTGGCTGGGTTTTCGGATACCAACGCCCGAATCGAATTGAGGGCATTGAACACAAAGTGGGGGTTGAGTTGTGAGCGTAGTATTTTGGCTTCGGTTTCTTTGACGGAGGTCTTGAGCAGGATTTTCTCTATCTCGGTAGCGCGAGTGTTTTCTACATAATGATACACCGTATAACTCAATACCCACATAAACATACTCTTGCTCCACGAGAGCCACAACCCCAAAAACATATATGGCTCACTGCTGAATACATCGTGTAGGCTTTGTACATCTATCGGAAAATTGATGAGCGTCATCACAAAACCCAGCAATAACCCCGAAAAAATAACCCGTGGCACTAAGCGATAAAGTGGCAGATTGACCCAATTTTGCTCTCGTACCAGCAGCCTGTAAAAATGAGTAAGCAAGACACAGACCAAAATATTGGCCAAGGCAAAATAAAAAGTATCCCATTCAAAGCCAAACTCGAAAGTATAGACCCACAACTCATACATCATGAGGGCTGTCCAACCGCCTATTTGACAAGTCCAGTAAATCCTTTTTTTCGACATTTGACGTATTTTGCTAATTTTGCGCCCACTAACTTTTGTTTTTGCCTGATGCAAATTATCAAAAAATCGCTCGAAGGACTGGTAGAAATTGTACCAACGGTTTACAGAGATGAAAGAGGGTCATTTTTAGAAACGTTTAATCGTCAGGTTTTTGAGCAACATGGGTTGCCTGTTGATTTTGTTCAAGACAATCAATCGTTTTCTTTCAAGGGAGTGGTGAGAGGGCTGCATTATCAACGTGCGCCTTTTGCACAGGGTAAGCTCGTGCGGGTCATAGTAGGGCGTGTCTTGGATATTGCGGTAGATATTCGTCCCGAGTCGCCTACATTTGGTCAGTACGAAGCCGTCGAACTTGATGCCGAACGCCAAAATATGCTGTATCTTCCCGAAGGTTTTGCTCACGGTTTTGCGGCTTTGGAAGATAGTATTTTCAGCTATAAATGTACCAATCTTTATCATAAAGCCTCCGAGGGCGGTATTCTGTGGAACGACCCCGACTTAGCCATTGACTGGCAACTTGCCACCCCTATTGTATCTCATAAAGACCAGCAACTTCCTCCTTTTAAGGAATTTATGGTCTAAAAATTGAGATAGCAATTTGCATACCAAATTGCCTCAGTTCTCTGCCTTCCTTACCTCAAAAAGTCTTTTGTAGAAAGGTGTTTTATTTGTAATCTATTGTTTATCAACAGATTAGTATCTTTTGTATTTCAAGGTATTATCATCTTCCTCTCTAAGTTGCCGGCTGGCGCAACAATTTTTGATGTCTTCATTTTTTTGGCACAATTAGTGAAAAGAGAACCATATCAAACCTCCGTTTTCTTGAGTTGAATTTTACGACCAATGCCTTTTTCTTTTCTGAAACGTAGCCGAACTACTTCGCAGATTTTGATTACTCCTTCGTTGAAGGTAGATATACATGCTCATGTACTGCCGGGTTTAGACAATGGCCCCGAAACCGTAGAAGAGAGTGTATCACTACTTCAAGAAATGGCTCAAGCAGGGGTAAAGAAAGTCATTGCCACTCCCCACATCATGGGAGAATATTATGCCAACACTCCCGAACAGATAAAACAGGTCTATCAGTGTGTACAATCAGAAATATTGAAGCGGTGTATTCCACTCCAATTGGAAGTAGCGGCGGAGTATTATCTTGATGTGTCGTTTATCTCTACCCTCGAAAACAACGGCCCATTACTGACTTTTGGCAAGAGGTATTTACTCATCGAAACAGGCATTGTAGGGCTACCTTCTATTTTGTGGGAAGCTATCAGGTTGATTCATCAACAAAAACTCATTCCTGTACTGGCCCACCCCGAGCGGTACTTATACTTGCAGCAAAATTTTGACATAGTACATCAGCTACATCATCAAGGAGTACTTTTTCAGGTCAATTTGCCTTCTTGGGAAACCCCTCATCTTCCCACGCGCCTCTTGGCCGACCGCCTTGCACAAGAGGGGCTGGTATCGTTTGTAGGCAGCAATGTCCATCACCTGCGCGACTGGACTACCACCCGCGAAGCCCTACGCAACAAATCTTATCTACGTACCGTAGAAAGCGGTTTGCTCAATCAAAAAATTTGAAGAATATCACAGAGTGATTGCAGAAAGTTTATAAGGCAAAAACTCATCTACATTATGACCGTATT
>JBKBKL010000108.1:0-14542 GCA_046294665.1 Runella sp. | reverse complement strand
AATCCCCCTACTTTTTGGTTTGGGCAAAGTACAGAAAATAGACTCGGTAGTAGTGATTTGGCCTGATAATACCACCGAAACAATTTTCAATCCTAATCTTAAAAATCCTCTCCGTATATCACAAAAAGAAGGATTGCCCGCGTTCAACTATGCCTCATTGCACCAAGAAACCTATCGTTTTGAGGAAATCACAGCCCAAATAGGATTGGAGGCAAAACACGAAGAAAACAAATTCAACGAGTTTGACCGCGAAATACTACTGCCCAATCTGCTCTCTACCGAAGGCCCAGCCCTTGCCGTAGCCGATGCCAATGGCGACGGGCTGGACGATATTTTTTTAGGCAATGCCCGAGGTTTCGCATCAGCCTTGTATCTTCAAAAACCCAATGGAAAGTTTGAAAAATCACTACAACCGGCTTTTGAAAAAGAGGCTGATTTTGAAGATATAGATGCCGTTTGGGCTGATGTCAATCAAGACGGTACGCTCGATTTGATTGTAGGAAGTGGTGGCAATGAATATTTCGGTGCTTCGCCTTATCTTCAACCTCGACTTTACCTCAATGACCCTCAAGGAGTGCTTCGACGAGATACGTCGGCTTTTGCAGGTTATGTCATCAATGCGCAAGTAGTACGTGTGGCCGATTTCAACCAAGACTCCCACCCCGATGTTTTCGTAGGCGCAAGGTCTGTCCCTTTCAGCTATGGCGTGCCGCCTACTTCCTATTTGTTTCTCAATGATGGCAAAGGGCGTTTTGTCGAAAAAACACCCTCTGAACTCGCCAATGGGGGGATGGTGAAAGATGCCAAAGTACTTGATTTAGACCAAGACAACGACCCCGACTTGGTGATAGCCTACGAATGGGGCAAAATAGTGTGGTACGAAAATCAGAAAGAGAGCTTTGTCCCACACCCTCTCACCGACCGTACAGGCTGGTGGAATTTTCTGTATCCCACAGACTTAGACCATGACGGCGACCTCGACTGGGTTTGTGGCAATGTGGGCCTCAATAGCCGCCTCAAAGCTACTCCGACAGAACCCGTTCGACTTTACGTAAATGACTTCGACGACAATACCCGCACCGATGCCGTTTTGACGTACTATGTACAAGGGCGCGAAAAGATTTTTGCCGATAAGCGCGAACTCGAACGCCAAATGCCCTTTATCAAAAAGCAATTTCTGCGCTCCAAAGAGTTTGCCAAAGCGAGTATCCAAGAAGTACTGGGCAAAAAAATCAATGAGGCAAGGGTACTCCAAGCTGATTTCTTAGAAAATGCTTGGCTCGAAAACAAAGGGAAAGGTGTTTTTGAACTTCGTTCCCTCGGCAATCAAGCACAGTATTCGTCTTACCATGCGGCCGAATCAGTAGGCAAAGAGTTGTTACTACTCGGCAATTACTACGATTGCAATATCCAAATGGGCCAATACGATGCCGACTGGGGGAGTATTTTTCAAAACAATGGAAAAAACGAATGGCTCCCCAAACCCTTGCTGCCCACTCGTCTGACGGGGCAAGTGAGGCGCATCGCCAACATTAAAATAGGCCATCAAAACGCTTATTTGATAGCCCGCAACAACGAAAAGTTGATGGTATTGAAAACCAGCAAGCCTTGAGTGTTTTTGACTACTCAAACACAAAATGATAGGCCAACGAGATGATAGGCGCGCCAAAAATCTGAAGTTTGTAAGCACGAGCAGCCCCTTGTTCGGTCTTGAAAAAGACAGAATAGGCGTTTTTGCGGGCATAGAGATTATACACCGTAAACGCCCAGTTGCCTTTCCAGCGGCGGTCGGTTTTGAGAGAAGGGTTTTTGATATTCCAAGACAAGTCTAAGCGGTGATAAGCCGGAATCCGCTCATTGTTGCGCTCGTCGAAATAAGGGTAAAAATTGTTGAGATACTGAATAAAACCCACGGGCTGGGTATAAGGCCGCCCCGACGAATAGACAAAATTGAACGAAAACGAGTTGTGCTTATCGGCTACCAAATCTATCGAAGCATTGAATGTATGCGGGCGGTCAAAATTGGCGCGGTACCATTGGCCATTGTTCACCTGCTCGGCAAAGTTCACTTCGGCATAAGTACGATTGAAAGTACGGGCATAAGTATAATTGACCCAACCCGTAAAATTACCTTTTTTCTTGGCTGCCATCAATTCCAACCCATACGCCTTGCTTTGGCCTTGTACTAACTGGGTTTCGGGGAAAGGCTGCAACAAAAAATCGGCACCGGGTTTGTAGTCAATGATATTTTCGGAATGACGATAGTATGCCTCTACCGTGATTTCGTAAATATTTTTCTGGAAGGATTGATAAAATCCACCTGTAATCAAGTGGCTGACCTGTGGTTTGATGTGTACATCACTGGTTTTCCACCTTGAGGTAGGGATAGGCGTAGTGGTATTGGATACGATTTGGAGGTACTGCCTCATGAGATTATAGCCAAACTTCAAGGATACATTTTCGCTGGGAGCATAGCGTAGCCCCAGACGAGGCTCAAAACCTCTATATGCCTTTGTGATTTTATTGCGGTCATAAATCGTTTCGCCGATGACCGAAAAGTCGTCGCGTGGCTCATCGGGGCGGTAGGAGCGCACCGTACTGGGGCCTAATGCCATAAAATACGAATAACGTAACCCCACCGTACCTGCCAACTGGGGCGTAAGGGAGATTTCATCATCGGCAAAGAGGTCGAGTTGCTGAGCCAATTCGGAGGCTACTTTTATTTCGTTGACGCTGGGGCTATTGCCGGGGTTGAGTCTGCCGGGCTTGATGAGAAATTTGGTGAAACTCGCCCCTACTTCCACTTTTTGGCGTTCGGATTGGTAATTGAGGCTACTGCGGGCTTGATGTTGATAAACGCCCGATTCTAAGCGCACTCGGTTGCGAGTGGCGGTTTCGATAGTGCCTATGGTGGGGTCATAGTTGGCAGTCGTAAGCGACACCTGCAAGTCTAAGTCTTTTCGTAAGAGCGATACCCATTTGAGCGCGGCATTGTGGGTTTGGTGGTCAAAAAACGTAGTTTCACCCACTACGTTGGGCAGGTTGGCGAGGAGATTGGTTTGAAAATAATCATTGCTGGTATAGCCCATGATAGTCAGCGTGTTGTGGTCATTGACACGCCAAAAAAACTTACCTACTACTTCATGAAAACGAGTGCGTACACTATCGAATCGTTCGGATACAAACGGTAGCAAAAAATCATGAAAAGCTCCACGTGCCGATACATAAAACCCCATTTTTTCTTTGACGATAGGCACATTGACCGTCAGTTTTTCGGAAATCAAACTCAGCCCTCCCGATACTTTGAAGCGATGGAGGTCGGGGTTTTTGAGGGCAATATCTATCACTGCCGCTGCTCTTCCGCCATAGCGTGCTGGTACATTGCCTTTGTAGAGTTCGAGGGTATTGAGGGCATCGGGCGGTACTACCGAAAATAACCCAAACATGTGCGTAGGATTGAAAATGGGTGTATCGTCGAGCAAAATCAAGTTTTGGTCGGTCGTGCCGCCTCTGATATTGACCCCATTAGAGGCTTCTCCTACACTCGATACCCCCGGCAGCATTTGGATACCCCGCAGAAAATCTACCTCTCCAAAAGCCGCTGGCATTTTGGCCAAGGTGCTGATATTGATTTGATTGACCCCCAGTAGGGGCTTGCGTACCGTTTCGTCGTAGCCTTTGGTGGTGATCACCACCTGCTCCAGTTCATTTTCGATCCTATTGAGGCGCAACGATACCTTCAAATCAGGTGTTTTTTCATTGACAAAAATCCATTTCGATACATAGCCTACGTATCTGATAGCAATATTATGCTTTCCTTTGGGTAAATAAAGCGCGAAATGCCCTTGATTGTCAGTAAGCTGCCCATATATTTTTTTGTTGGCGGTAGTCGAAACGGATACCCCTACGAGAGGTTCGTTGGTCAGGGAGTCATTGATGACACCTTCGATTTTGACAAACTGCGCCCAAAGCGAATGACTCCACAGAACAAAAATCATAGTTTTCAGCCATGACCGAGATTCAAATTTGCCTTTTAAGGATATGCCACGTGGAGCTGTGGGGCTTTGGTTTTTCAAAATCTCCATCCCGACGGTGAGTTAGAAGTACGATTTCCGATGTTTACGCATATTGCCTTGGGTACTACGGGGCGATTGACCGACGAAGGCTCCATGATAGGTTCACGACCATTTTTGACCAAAAAAAGCCCATTGGGCAATGCCCCGTTGGTATTGGTGCGCTCGAGCCAATAGCGATTTTCTTCAATCATACTGACCGAAAAATACCCCAGCACCAGTTCGGTTCGGTCGGCGAGGTTTTCGATGTTGCCACGGATAGGCGCGGGAGGCGTATCGGCCAGCGTACCTGTATTGACCGATTGGTCTTGCACGAGTTTGAGATAGCGGTAGGCATTGGGCGAGAGGCTCATCTGACGAATCACCACCAAGCAAGGATTGGACTGATAGAGTGGAATTTGTGCTACCAGTTTATCTTTTTGAAGTCGCCCGTCGGTATAGACATCAGAGAAAATTTCGAGCGAACTGCCATAGAATATATCCCAGCAGAGGGTTTCACATTCATAATCGAAGAGGTTATTGACCGAGAGGTTTCGGTCTTCTTTGCAAGCCCCTTCGGTCGGGCTATCCCGAAAATACCTGCCGCCTCGGCACGTAGCACAGATGTTTTGGAGTTCGTAAGTGATAGAAGTCCAGCGGTAAAAATTGCGTTGGTTGGGTGGGTCTTCAAAATCCACATAAAAATCGTTGGTCGGTAGCTGCCCTACGGTGGTAGTACGGTCCAAAATGCCCTTGGGATTGAATCGCTCATAAATCTTCGCAATTGGCGGCACAAAGCTCATCGTTTCGGGGGCGGAAGCGTATTTTTGGCCTTCGGGAGTTTCGACAAAAAGTTGATAACTATGGCCTAATTTCCCCAAAAAATCAAAAGGTAAGACATAATAGCCAGGCGATTCTTCGGTGAGAAGGTACGTTTTTTGTCCATTTTCCAAGACACTCACTTTGGCCTTTTGGACTGGTTCTGTGCCACCTCGCTGCGCCACAATCGTCGAAGTAAAATCCGAACTCTTGAAAACAGTGTTGGTCTTGGTGCGAAAAATAGATACAAATTGTTTTTCGGGTAGATTTGAGAGATTTCCTTCTATGATTAAATACGACTTGGGCGTTTGGATTTCCACTTTGTAGGGGTCTATACAGCCTACTGCCCAAGCTATGATCAATACAAATACGACGTACCCATTTTTCATGCTAACTCATTTTATTTCAAAGGCAAAACTTTTGATTTTTTAATAGCCCTCGCAACAGTCTATTTCGTAATTTTGTTTATGTGGAAAATCTAATTTTTCAATGAAAAAATACTTTTTGTATTTGTGCGTAATCATTGCGCTGGGAGCGTGCCAAACGCCAATCCCCGACGAACTAAAAGCAGAGTACGCCATATTGCCCGAAAAATTAGATTATAACCTCGACGTAAAGCCCATTTTGTCGGACAAGTGTTTTGCTTGTCATGGCCCCGACAAAGCCAAACAAAAAGCCGGTTTACGCTTAGATATGGCCGAAAGTGCCTTTGCACCACTTCCCGAAAATCCTCAAAAAGTAGCCATTGCGCCCGGTGATTTGGCCCATTCGGAGGTATTTAGGCGCATCATGTCCAAAGACCCTGACCTACAAATGCCTACTCCCGAAAGCCATTTGACCCTCACCAACTACGAAAAAGCGGTGTTGGTCAAATGGATTCAAGATGGAGCCGAATACCAGCCTCATTGGGCGTTTGAAAAAATAAAACTACCCAAAGTACCGCGTGTAAAAGGTAAGGATTGGGTCAAAAATGAGATTGATCATTTTGTGTTGGCAAAGTTGGAAGCTCTGAAAGCTAAACCCCAACTCGAAGCCGACAAAGAAACCCTCCTCCGTCGAATCCATTTAGATTTGACGGGCTTGCCGCCTACATTGGCCGACATGGAAGCATTTTTGGCCGACCGTTCGCCCGATGCTTACGAAAAAGTTGTCAATAAACTACTGGATTCTCCACACTTTGGCGAAAAAATGGCAACCGATTGGATGGACGTGGCTCGATTTGCCGATTCGCACGGCTATACGGTGGACCGACTCCGCGACATGACTCCCTACCGCGATTGGGTCATCAAAGCCTTCAATCAAAACTTGCCTTACGATCAGTTTATCCATTGGCAAATGGCCGGCGACCTGCTGAAAAACCCTACTCGCGACCAGCGTATCGCTACGGCTTTCAATCGGATTCATCAGCAAAACATGGAGGGCGGCATCGTAGAGGAGGAGTTTAGGGTAGAGTATGTAGCCGACCGTACCAATACCCTCGGGACGGCATTTTTGGGGCTAAGTGTAGAATGTGCCAAATGCCACGACCACAAATACGACCCTATTACCCAGAAGAATTATTACGAATTGTTCAGTTTTTTCAACAACGTAAACGAAGCCGGTCAAATCTCATGGGACGATGCCATGCCTGTACCTACCCTCCAACTGCCCACCCCCGAACAAGAGAAAGTCATTCGTTATATTCAAACACAACTCACCCAAACCTTACAAAGCAAACAACACTTGCCCAAAATCGAAGTAGAATTTGAAAAGTGGTTATCCACAGGGCAATACCGAAAAGACCTCTTAGCTCCCGACCCCAGCCTCATCGCTTCTTATTCGTTTGACAATAATCTTCAAAACACTATCAACAAAACGAAGGGTATCATGCGGCGTGAAGTAGGCAACAACGACGACCTGCCGCAGTTTGTAGCAGGAGCAAAAGGCCAAGCCCTTCAACTCGAAGGTGATGTATGGATGGACACAGAAAACATAGGGGCGTTTCGTCGCTACGAGCCGTTTACGATTGGTCTGTGGATTTATGTACCGAAAGACTTGAAAGAAGGGGTCATTTTTCACCGTGGGGTTTCGGGCTTGCTATACAATTTTCGGGGCTATCATCTCCAACTCAAAAACCACAAATTAGAGTTTACCCTTGCCCGTACTGCTCCCGACAACGCCATCACGATTCATTCAAAAATGCCCCTACCCAAAGAAAAATGGCAACACATAGCCGTCAGTTATGATGGCTCCTCTATGGCCAAAGGCATTCAAATCTATATCAATGGTCAAAAAATCAGCACCGACGTACAGAGCGACAATCTAACCAAAGACATTGCTTTTTTTGAACGCATTTATAAAAAACAACCTGCCCTACAACTGGGCGCATGGGGGCGAGGGCTGGGATTTAAGAATGGAAAAATAGACGAACTCAAGGTCTATAACCGACAACTTTCAGCGCACGAAATAGCCGTCATGGCGCTTCAAAACGACTGGAAGTCAGTACTTTCAAAAGAACCCCAAAATCTTACCGAAACCGAGCGCAAAACTCTTCGGGAGTATTTTGTAGCGGCTAAGTCGCCTACGGCGCGGCTGTGGCGTAGCGAAATCATGGCTTTGCGTAAAGCTCATAATGATAGCATAGAGGCCGTACGTGAAATCATGGTGATGAAAGAAATGCCCACTCCTCGCCAAGCCTACGTGTTGAATCGTGGCAATTACGATAGCTACGGCGAGAAGGTTTTCCCCAATACCCCCGAGGCTATTCTGAAATGGGACGGTCGTTTGCCCAAAAATCGGCTTGGATTGGCACATTGGCTCACCCACCCTGATAATCCCCTCACGGCACGAGTAACGGTAAACCGCTATTGGCAAATGATGTTTGGTGTAGGAATCGTTCGTACTTCCAATGATTTTGGCAATCAAGGCGAGCTACCCTCACATCGTGAATTATTAGATTATTTGGCGGCTGACTTCCTTAAAAATGGTTGGAATATAAAGGCATTGTTGAGAAAAATAGCCCTATCCGCTGCTTATCGCCAAAGTTCGAGAGCAAGTCGTGCGTGGCTGGCTCAAGACCCCGACAATCGGCTTCTGGCTCGTGGCCCTTCGCAGCGGCTCTCGGCAGAGATGATTCGCGATAATGCCTTGGCTGCCAGTGGTTTGTTGAAGCCTACCATTGGGGGGGCGAGCATCAAGCCCTACCAGCCCGAAGGTCTTTGGGCAATCAATGGCGACAAATATGTAGCCGATACCACTGACGATATTTATAAGCGCAGCCTGTATATCGTGGTCAAGCGCACGGTCCCTCACCCTACCCTTTCTACGTTTGATGCACCGGCGCGCAATGCCTGCACCGTTCGCCGTCAAAATACCAGCACGCCCTTGCAAGCCTTGGTATTGCTCAATGACCCTACCTATATCGAAACCTGTAAAGTCATGGCCGAAACTCTACTCAAAGAAGGTAACACTCCAGATGCGCTCATACGTGTTTTTAGGAAAATAACAGGACGAAAACCTATCAAAAAGGAATTAGAACTGCTCCTCACCCAGCAAAAAGCGACGTATGAGAAATTTCGTAGCAATCCTTCCAAAAGCGATGCTTGGGTGAAAATGGGGCTTTATAAAATAGACCCTCGTTTAGATAAAAATTGGGTAGCCGCCAATACGATTGTGGTCAATACGATACTCAATTCGGACGCAAGTATTACGAAAAGATAAGTGAAAGTTTGACTTCCAACATCTTTTAAAACTATGGCACATCATCACGACGAATTTCGGCTTCATGGTGGCGAGTTTGATGCTCTCCACCTTCAACTCGACCGCCGCACCTTTCTTTCCAAAACTTCCTTGGGTTTGGGGGCATTGGCATTGGGGAGTATATGGGGTGGGAGCAAACTTTTTGCAGGCGCGCCTCAGAGTACCGCCCCTGCACTCGACGAGGTGGCCGAAATCTTGAAAGCCTTGCCGCATTTTGCACCCAAAGCCAAGCGAGTGGTGTATTTGTTTATGAGCGGCGGGCCGTCGCAGTTTGAAACTTTCGACTACAAACCCAAGCTCTACGATATGCTGGGGCAAGACCTCCCACCATCAATACGCAATGGCCAGCGGCTTACAGGTATGAGTGCCAGTCAGAGCAAGTTTCCGATTGCGCCGTCGCTTTATAAGTTTAGTCCGCATGGCAAAAACAATACCATGATTTCGGAGCTACTGCCCTACACGGCGCGTGTGGTAGATGAGTTGTGTATTGTCAAATCCATGTTTACCGAACACATCAATCACGACCCTGCCATTACTTTTTTCCAAACAGGGCATCAACTCCCCGGCAGGCCGTCTATGGGTTCTTGGATAAGCTATGGCTTGGGCAGCGACAATCAAAACCTACCGACATTCATCGTACTTGTAACAAAAAACGGAGGCGGACAGCCTCTCTACGCCCGCTTGTGGGGCAATGGCTTCCTCCCTACCAAGCACCAAGGTGTGCAGTTTCGGTCAGGTAAAGACCCCGTGTTGTATCTCAACAATCCCGAAGGCTACGATGGGAATGACCGCCGCGAAATGCTCGATTACCTTCAGAAACTTAACAACCTACAAAGTGATTTATACGGTGATCTCGAAATCAACAACAAGATTTCGCAGTACGAAATGGCCTTTCGTATGCAGACTTCCATACCCGAAATCATGGATTTGAGCAATGAAACCGAAGAAACGTTTCGGCTCTATGGCGAAGATGCCCGCGACCCGGGTACTTTTGCCGCCAACTGCCTCATGGCAAGGCGTTTGTTGGAAAAAGACGTAAAGTTTGTACAACTCTACCACCAAGACTGGGACCACCACGGCGGCCTGCCCAATGGTATCAAAAACCAATGCAAAAAAGTAGATCAGGGCTGTGCCGCACTCATCATAGACCTCAAACGGCGCGGTTTGCTTGATGATACACTCGTCATCTGGGGAGGGGAGTTTGGGCGGACGGTGTATTCGCAGGGTAAGCTATCGGCAGACAATTATGGCCGCGACCATCACCCACGGGCCTTTACGATTTGGATGGCAGGTGCTGGCGTGAAAGCCGGGCTTTCTTACGGCCAAACCGACGACTTTAGTTATAACATCATCAGCCATCCTGTTCATGTTCATGATTTTCAGGCTACGGTTATGCACTTACTGGGTATAGACCACGAGCGGCTGACCTTTAAGCATCAAGGCCGCCGCTATCGCTTGACTGATGTGCATGGCAAGGTGGTGAAAGACTTATTGACATAAACTTCCCCATCTACAATGCTCCACATTCCTCTTAAATTCTACGCTGCGCTTATTTTGGCCATGCTTTTAGCTTTGGGCTTCAAACAACCCAATGTACAAATCGCCTCACGCCCCAATATCTTGCTGTGTATCGCCGACGACTGGTCGCTGCACGCAGGGGTGTATGGGGATAAAGTCGTCAAAACTCCGCACATTGACCGTTTGGCAGCGTCGGGAGTAGTGTTTCAAAACGCCTTTTGTGCCGCCCCATCTTGCTCGCCTTCGCGGGCTGCTATCCTAACAGGTCGGTATCCTCATCAGTTGGAAGAAGGTGGAAATCTATGGGGAATGTTGCCCTTCAAATACCCCAATTATACGTTACTCTTGGAGAAAAATGGCTATTTCGTAGGCAAAGAACGCAAAGGTTGGGGACCCGGTTGGGAAAAAGAGGGAGGCTATACCCACAACCCTGCGGGCGAAAATTTTAAAGATTTTGATGAATTTCTCCAAAAACGACCTCAAGGGCAGCCTTTCTGCTATTGGTTTGGCTCACAAGACCCCCACCGCCCCTACGACAAAGGGACAGGCATAGCCTCCGGTATGAAGCCGGAGGAAGTAAAAGTTCCCGCTTGGCTACCCGATACGCCCGAAGTACGCGAAGACATCTTGGACTACTACTACGAAGTAGAGCGTTTTGACCGAGAAGTAGGGCAAATGATTGAAAAATTACGTCAAATGGGAGAATTAGACAATACGCTCGTAGTCGTTACGTCCGACAACGGTATGCCCTTCCCTCGTGCCAAAGCTACGGTTTATGATGGCGGCGCGAATGTCCCTTTGATTATAGCTTGGAAAAATCAGATTGCCCCCCAAACTCAACACGCCCAAACTTTCGTCAATTTACTCGACTTAGCCCCCACTTTTTTGGAAGTGGCCGGTCTGCCAATCCCTACCGATATGACTGGCAAAAGCCTATTACCTTTTCTCAAAAAAACTAAACCCACCCACCGTAGCGAAGTATTTTTGGAGCGTGAACGCCACGCCAACGTGCGTCGAGGCGACAAGCCTTATCCTGTACGGGCTATCCGAACCAAAGATTTTTTGTACATCAATAACCTCCAGCCTGAGCTTCACCCCGCCGGCGATCCTCAAAAATGGGTAGCTGTAGGGCCTTACGGCGATATAGACGGCTCTCCCTCCAAGCAGTTGATATTAGACGATACGCTGCGTTTTGCGACGTATTTTCGGTTGGCCTGTGCCAAACGCCCCGCTGAAGAACTCTACGACCTACGCCAAGACCCCAACCAACTCCACAACGTAGCACACCTACCCAAATACAAATCTCAAAAACAACGGCTTGCCGCACAAGTAAAATCTTGGCAACAAGCCACCCAAGACCCACGCGCCAAAGGACAAGACCCTTTTACAGGCTATGCTTACTATGGAGAGAGGCCACAAAAGAGAGAATAAGTAAAGAATTAATACAGTGGCAACTATTGTTTTTTTAAATCAAACTTTCCATTTTCCAATGCAATCTTCCAAATCTCCATTTGTCTTTTTAGTTATTCTTTTTTGTGCTTTAAGCCAAAATGTTATCTCCCAAAAAGTCCAAGTGTATCAAGCCGATGTGGTAGTTTATGGGGGGACATCGGCGGCGGTGGTCGCTGCTGTACAAGTCAAAAAAATGGGTAAATCGGTCATTGTAGTATCGCCCGATGTACATTTGGGAGGGATGTCGTCGGGAGGGTTGGGGTTTACGGATACTGGCAACAAAGACGTGATTGGAGGGCTTTCACTGGAGTTTTATCAGCGTATCTATGCCCACTATCAAAAACCCGAAAACTGGCAATGGCAGAAACGCGAAGAGTACGGCAACAAAGGTCAAAGTACGCCTGCCATGGATACCAGTAAACGCTCAATGTGGATTTTTGAACCTCATGCTGCCGAGCAGGTCTTTGAAGATTGGGTGAAAGAACATGAGCTTATCATACACCGAGACGAATGGCTCGACCGCTCCACCAAAGGAATCGTAAAAAGAAATGGCAAAATAGTATCCTTCAAAACCCTCAATGGCAAAGAATACCGCGCCAAGATGTTTATAGATGCTACTTATGAAGGCGATTTGATGGCCTTAGCGGGGGTAAGCTACCATATAGGACGCGAGGCCAACAGCCAATACAACGAAACCTTCAACGGTGTACAAGCGGGGGTGTTTCATCATGGTCATTATTTCAAAGCAAACATCAGCCCCTACAAAATAGAAGGCGATGCCTCCAGTGGCCTGCTGCCCGAAATCTCACCAGAGCCAATCGCGCCCAATGGTACCGCCGACCGTAAGCTACAAGCCTACTGTTTTCGAATGTGCCTGAGCAACCACCCCGACAACCGTGTCCCCTTCCCCCAGCCCGAAGGCTACAACCCCGACCGCTACGAACTATTAGTTAGGGTATTCAAGGCAGGCTGGCGCGAAACATTCGTTAAGTTTGATCCTATACCTAATCGCAAAACTGACACCAACAACCACGGCCCTTTCAGCACCGACTACATTGGCAAGAATTATGACTATCCTGAAGCCTCCTACGAACGCCGCCGTGCTATCATCAAAGACCATGAGCTATACCAAAAAGGGCTTATGTACTTTTTGCAAAATGACCCCCGCGTACCAGAAGACGTACAAACCCGAATGAAAACGTGGGGCCTGCCCAAAGACGAATTTAAAGACAATGGCGGCTGGCCACACCAACTGTATATCCGCGAAGCCCGGCGTATGATTGGTCAGGCCGTCATGACCGAAGCCGATGCTCTGGGCAAGACCCAAGTGCCGCAGCCTATCGGTATGGGGTCGTATGCTTTGGATTCTCACAATACGCAGCGATTCGTAACAGCCGAAGGATATGTACAAAACGAAGGGGATATTGGTGTAAAACCCTTACGCCCTTACTCTATCATGTATGGGGCTATTCTCCCCAAAGAAAACGAATGTCAAAATCTGCTCGTACCTGTGTGTGTATCCAGCTCTCATATAGCGTATGGGTCTATTAGAATGGAACCCGTATTTATGATTTTGGGGCAGTCGGCAGCCACAGCAGCGGTATTGGCCATTGACAACAAAACCTCCCCTCAAAAACTCCCTTATAATACGCTTCGTAGCGTTTTGATGAAAGACGGACAAATATTGGAACAATAAGCTACAACTTTGCAGCACCTTCTATGGGTAGCTATCACAAAAGAAGCAGATTGGAAATGAGATAGAAAACCTCATCTAAAGGGATATTTATGCTATTTTTGTACAATCCTGTAAACTTATATCCTTTATGCTATGAAAAAAATTGGAGTTCTTTTACATGGGTGCGGGGTCTATGACGGTACCGAAATCCACGAAGCGGTATTCACACTTTTGGCCATTGCCGAAGCGGGTGCTGAAGCAGTGTGTTTTGCGCCCAATGTCGCCCAACATCATGTACTCGACCATACTACCGGCCAAGAAATGCCCGAAACACGCCATGTACTCGTAGAATCGGCACGAATAGCACGTGGCAACATCAAAGACATCGCCCAAATCACTGCCCACGATTTAGACGGATTGGTCATGCCCGGAGGTTTTGGCACCGCCAAAAATATCACAAAATGGGCTTTTGAAGGACCCAAAGGAGCGATTTTAAAAGAAGTCAAAGATCTGATAGTGGAGATGGTGGCACAGGGCAAACCGATCGCAGGTTTGTGTATGAGTCCCACGACTATCGCCAAGGCATTGGAAGGGACAAAATACCACGCTTACTTGAGCGTAGGCACTACCGACGAGCCTTCACCGTATGATATTGCGGCCATATCGGCGGGTATGGAGGCCGTAGGGCAGATAGCCGAGATGGTATCTGTGCGGGAGATAGCCGTAGATGACAATCTGAAAATCATCACAGCACCCTGCTATATGATGGAAGCCAGCATCGTAGAAGTACGCCAGAATATCAAGCAGGCCGTTGATAAGTTAATTTCTTTGGCCTAAAGTTTGTGTTTTTTGTTGGTGAATATTACTTTTGCAGCCCCAACAAAGAACTGGCGAAGTGGTGGAATTGGTAGACACGCTACTTTGAGGGGGTAGTGGGCGTTAGCCTGTGCGAGTTCGAGTCTCGCCTTCGTCACTTTCAGAAACTTCCCGAGAGCATCAAAACTTTCGGGAAGTTTTTTTTTACAAAAAAATTCCCGCCGGCAATGGCAGCCAGCGGGGTTTTTGCTAATTGTACAAAAGTATGAATATAAGCTCCACTTAAGAAAAACGCTGCTCAGGGGAGTTTGTTTTTAGGTTATGTATTTTTTAATCGAAATCTAACTTCAGACCTATGACTTTCTTCTTCATCTTATATGTTGCTATGGTAGAAAGATTTTTTTATGAGTTTCCAATCGTAAGAGCTTATGCGCTATTCTGACCTCGAACGCGATATTTTGGTGAGTCAAAT
>JBKBKL010000107.1:0-14563 GCA_046294665.1 Runella sp. | reverse complement strand
GGATAGAGGCCCGAACACTTGGTGAACTGTTAGAAAATCCGAACCAAAACCTATGGAGTAGAATCATACTGATAGTTTTGGTATTGATTTCTATGGTGGGGCTATTGCGGTTGCTGGCTTCTCGAAAGCCGTAGCCATTCCGCCACTTTTTCAATTAAACGATGATGCCCCGATTTGAGAATCACTGGCTGAAAATTGGGAAGTCGTTTGGTCAAAGGATTGACAGCATGAAGGGGCAGCAGGGCATCGTATTGCCCCAAAAAAATCTTTAATCGTATTTGGTATTTCAAAATTGCTTGTGCCACTTGCGGCATATCGGAAGTAATCGGGCTAAACCCAATCCAAGACTTGTAAACACGCTCGCGCTGCTGGGCGGTAGCCAACGTGGTTTCGGCAAAGCGCACTGTACTCTTATCCACCAAGCCGATTTTCACAAACACATCAGCCAAACGCTTGAAACGTGGGACATTCAGCACAAAAAATCGAAAAACGACCTTACTAAACCAAAATTTAGTAGCCAAGCGATACCAAATACTTTCGGTGATGCCGTCGGGAGCGAGTAGGTAGCAAGACTCTACTTGATTCGGAAAAGCCCCCAATGTAGCCAATGCGAATTTGCCTCCCATGCTAAAACCCATGACCGAAAAACGCTCGATATGCTGCTGCTGAAGAAATGTCTGAACGATATGTTGCCATTCGCTCAAAGGGAGTTTTTCTTTGGTCAAGGGGGGACTTTGCCCGTGAAAAGGTAAATCCCATAGATAAAGCGTATATTCTTTACTCAAAACCTCCACCAATGGCATAAAACATTGGTGATCTTGGCCAATCCCATGAAAAGCCAACAGAACTTTGGGGCCGTTGCCCATTTTGACAAAAAAGGGCTGCCAAGAAACGGAGTCAGTAGCCGATACTGGTGTCATCGCCGCGTGGGTCTGAGCCTCCTTCGAGTGTACCGTCGGGGCGTATCAAGATGCAATCCATACGCCCGATGGTATTGCGCTGCATTTCGAGGAGATAGCCTTTGGATTGTAGTTTTTTGATGACGTTGTCGCTGAATGCCCCATTCTCAAAGACCGTCTTATCAGGAAGCCACTGATGATGAAATTTGTAGGCATTGACGGCCTGCTGCATGGTCATACCGTGTTCGAGGACATTGAGAATGGTCTGAAACACTGAGGTAATAATTGTAGAACCTCCCGGCGTACCTACGACCAAGTAAAGTTTTTTGTCTTTTTCGACGATAGTAGGAGTCATCGAAGACAGCATACGCTTGCCGGGAGCGATGGCGTTGGCTTGGTTGCCGATTAGTCCAAACATATTCGGTACACCGGGCTTGATACTGAAATCGTCCATTTCGTTGTTCATCAAAAAACCAGCACCCTTTACTACAACCCGACTTCCATAGCCGCCATTGAGGGTAGTAGTGATAGATACAGCATTGCCGTCTTTGTCCACAATCGAAAAGTGGGTAGTTTCGGTACTTTCATACCCTGCGATATTTCCTCCTTTGATGTTACGGCTATCAGTAGCTTTGGCAAAGTCAAAATCAGCCCAGCGTTGTTTGAGATAGCTTTCAGAAACCAATTCTTTGATGGGTACTTTTACAAAATCAGGGTCGCCCAAAAACTTGGCACGGTCGGCATAGACGCGTCGCTCGGCCTCAATCATCACTTGCACCGTAGAATCGGCGTGCCAGCCCCAGCGTTTGAGTGGATAAGGTTCTACCAACTTCATCAACTGGAGCAATGCTACCCCTCCACTCGATACAGGAGGCATAGTGATGATTTTGTAGTTTTTGTACTGTCCTATGAGTGGCTTGCGCCAAGCGGAGCGGTACAGTTTCAAATCTTCGTGCGATATGAGTCCTTGGCCACGCTGCATCTCGGCTACGAGCAAGTCGGCCGTCGTACCTTCATAAAACCCCGCACGGCCTTTTTCTTGGATTCGGCGGAGGGTTTGGGCTAAATCTTTTTGAATGAGCAAATCGCCTGCTTGCCACTCGCGCCCGTCGGCTCGGCGGAAGTACGTAGTGTCGGAGTTGAGGCGAAGCAGGTCAGCCTTGATGCGGTTGAGTCCGGCAGCTTCGCGTTGTGTGAGGATTACGCCTTTTTCGGCCAAATCTATGGAAGGTTGGAGGAGGGTAGCCCAGCGTAACTTACCAAATTTCTGATGAATTTGTACCATGCCATCTACCGAACCGGGTACACCACTGGCCAAATGTCCACTGATACTTAGCCCCGCGATGACGTTGCCATTGGCATCGAGGTACATATCTTTATGGCCTTTGAGGGGGGCTTTTTCGCGAAAATCGAGCGTATAATTTTTGCCTTTGCGGGTACGATACACCACGAAGCCGCCGCCGCCAATATTGCCCGCAGAAGGGTGCACCACTGCCAGCGCAAACTGTACGGCCACGGCAGCGTCTATGGCGTTTCCTCCCATTTTCAAAATATCAACTCCCACACGCGAGGCTTCGGGGTGGGCAGAGGCTACCATTCCATTTTGGGCTATAACCCCCTCTCGGTCGGAATAAAAGGGCTTTTGGGTAGGGTCGTCGGTCAGAAATTGGTAAAATCCTTTGCTTTCCTTGACCTCTTGTGCAGAAAGGTTTTGGCCGAACCAAACAATAAATAATAGAGCGAAAAGCAGCTTTTTTTTCATGGGTATTGATAAAAAATAGTTTAGGCAACTCGATTTTCGAGTATGATGGGTCAATTTCAAATAGAGGGTTGATAGGATTTTACAGCTTCAATAAAACAACGCACTTTGTCGGGGTCAGTATCGGGATACACACCGTGGCCTAAATTGGCAATATAACGCTGCGTACCGAAAGCCTCCAACATTCGATGTACTTCTGTACGAATTTGGGCATAATCGGCATACAATACACAGGGGTCGAGGTTTCCTTGTAGGGTTTTGTGGGGAATCAAAGCCCGCGACTCTGCAATGTCCATGTTCCAATCAAGTCCTACCACAGAGCAGTTGAGTTGGCCGATTTCTTGACGTGCAAAAAACGCTCCTTTGGCAAAAACCGTAACAGGGGCTTCGCCGCTGATAGCATCGCAGATTTGCTTGATATATGGCAACGAAAACGTGCGATACTGGTCAGGAGAAAGAATACCAGCCCATGAGTCAAAAATCTGCACTAAGTTGGCTCCCACGGCGATTTGCGCCTTCAAATAGGCAATCGTACTGTCGGTGATTTTTTGGAGGAGCTGGTGCGAAAATTCGGGGTTGGAGTAGAGTGCTTTCTTGGCTACCGAAAAAGTTTTGGAGCCTTTGCCTTCTACCATATAACAAAATATCGTAAAAGGTGCGCCCGCAAAGCCAATAAGTGGCACACGACCGTTCAATTCTTTTTTAACAATCTTGATGGCCTCCAGCACATAGCCCAGATGCTCCTCGGGGTTGGCTTGGTGGAGTTGTGCCAAATCTTTTTCGTTTTGTATGGTTTTGGGGAATACAGGGCCTCGTTTTTCTTCCATTTCGTAGGGTAGCCCCATGGCTTCGGGTATGACCAAAATATCAGAGAAAATAATGGCTGCATCTACCCCCAATAAGTCCACAGGCTGGAGTGTAACCTCAGCGGCCAATTCTGGCGTAGTGGCCAATTTGATAAAACTGCCCGCTTGCTGGCGCACAGCACGGTATTCGGCTAAAATTCGGCCTGCTTGGCGCATCATCCAAACAGGTACACGCTCGACACGCTCACCACGAGCCGCACGCAACAATAAATCGTTTTGTAGTTTTTCCATAGTACAAAGGTACGAACAGAATTTTCACTGCCTTTGTTTTGTAAAAGTTTGGTGTATCATTTTGGCTAAATTTTCTACTTAGAAAAGACTATTTTTGTGTTATGAAATACCCAAAAACCAAAATTTTGTTTTCCGAAACTCCTCCCGAACAACGATCACTTTCTGAAGTTCACGCCTCTATCCACATACCAGATACCAAAGGTTTTTGGCGTAAGATGTTTGCTTTTACAGGGCCGGGTCTTATGGTGGCCGTGGGATATATGGACCCCGGCAACTGGGCTACCGATATTGCCGGTGGAGCAAGATTTGGCTATACGCTGCTTTCGGTCATTTTGATTTCCAATCTTTTTGCGATGCTTTTGCAGCATTTATCACTCAAATTGGGCATTGCTTCGGGCATGGATTTGGCACAAGCCTGCCGTGCCTATTTCTCACGGCCAGTAGCTTTTGTGTTGTGGGTACTGGCAGAAGTAGCCATTGCCGCTTGCGATTTGGCCGAAGTATTGGGTTCGGCCATTGCGCTCAATCTGCTCTTTGGTATGCCGCTGGCGGTAGGGGTGGTAATTACGGCTCTCGATGTGCTGTTGATTTTATACTTTCAACAAAAAGGTTTCCGAATCATCGAAAGTGTAGTAGCGGCGTTGTTGTTGGTGGTTTTATTGTGTTTTGTGTATGAGGTGATTATTTCAAAACCCGAATGGGCGGCAGTCGCTCATGGACTCATTCCTCAAAAGCAAATCATCACCGATTCAGGTATGCTGTATGTGGCTATTGGGATTTTGGGGGCTACGGTCATGCCGCACAATCTGTACTTACATTCGAGTATTATACAAACGCGAGATTACCGCCGCAATGATGCCGGCAAGCGCGAGGCTATTCGCTTCGCTACGATTGATTCGACGTTGTCGCTTGGGATAGCCTTTTTCATCAATGCCGCCATTTTGATATTGGCAGCGGCTACTTTTCATTATTCGGGCAACAATCACGTAGCCGACATCACCGACGCGCACCAACTCCTCGACCCCCTCCTCGGCGACCGCTGGGCCAGTGTATTGTTTGCGGTAGCATTGCTGGCTGCAGGGCAAAATGCTACGATTACGGGGACGTTGGCTGGCCAAATCGTCATGGAAGGTTTTTTGAATTTACAAATCAAACCGTGGCTTCGGCAGCTTATTACACGCCTTATTGCCATTGTACCTGCTCTCTTTGTAGCGATTTACTACGGCGAACGAGGTACAAGTGAATTATTAGTTTTTAGTCAGGTTATACTCTCTGTGCAGTTGAGTTTTGCGGTGATTCCGCTTATTTTGTTCACCAGCAAAAAAGATTGGATGGGGCGATTTGTCAATTCACGTATTTTGACTGCCGTCAGTTGGGTTATTGCGATTATCATTTTGGTACTCAATCTCTATTTATTGCTCGATACGCTTCGATGAACGATTTGCAAAAACAATTTCTGATAAAAGCCGCGTCGTTTTGTGCGTATCAGGAGCGCACGGTCAAGGAAGTGCGCCAACGCCTACACGAATGGCAACTGACCGACGACGAAATCGGGCCTATCATCGAAGAACTTCAAGCCCAAAATTACCTCAACGAAGAGCGATTTGCGCGGGCATTTGCGGGAGGGAAGTTTCGCACCAAAAAATGGGGACGACTAAAAATTAAACAAGAAATGAAGCTACGTGGGCTATCGAATGATTTGATTCAGAGAGGATTATCTGAAATAGACGGCGACGAGTACGAACAAACGCTGCGAGATCTGCTCGAAAAAAAAGCCCGTACGCTTCGTGGAGAGCCTTTGACTGTCAAACAAAAATTGCTTCGGTTTGCGTTGAGCAAAGGTTTTGAGAGTGATATTGTTTGGGCTGTTTTGGGAGAAATGTAGGAGTCAATTTAATAGTTTGTCAATCGCCTCCTTTACATTCTCAAAACCAAATTTCTTCATTTCGACTTCCATGAGTTGATTGATTTCAGGCAAACAAAGATTCCCAATGCTACCCTCGTGGGTGTGATGTAGGGTGCGGGGGGCTTGGTAAGTTCCTTCGGCGATTTCCCTGCCTACTTGCCGATACGCATCTCTGAAAGGTACTCCCGATATGACTAATCCGTTTACGCGCTCTACACTAAACAGCAAGTCGTACTTTTCGTCGTCGAGTAAGTGGGGTTTGACTTCCAAATGGGAAATGAGAAAATGCGTGATGTCTAAGCAATCCAAAATTTCGTCGAAGGCGGGCATTAGGATTTCTTTCAGTAGCTGCATATCGCGGTGATAGCCCGAAGGCAAGTTGCTCATCACAAGTGTAATTTCCATAGGCAATGCCTTCAAACGGTTGGTTTTGGCGCGGAGGAGTTCGGCCACGTCGGGGTTTTTCTTGTGTGGCATGATGCTACTGCCTGTCGTGAGTTCGTCGGGGAGCGTAACGAAGCCGAAATTTTGACTGTTGTAAAGGCACACGTCCATGGCCAAGCGCGAAAGCGTAGCCGCCAATGCCGCGATAGCCGTCAAAGCTGTTTGTTCGGTTTTACCCCGCGACATTTGGGCATAGACGACATTGTAATGCAGCGTATCGAAGCCCAGCAGTTGGGTGGTCAGAGTACGATTCAACGGAAACGACGACCCATAACCTGCCCCTGACCCCAACGGGTTTTTGTTGGCCATTCGGTACGCTGTTTGAAGCATAGCCACATCATCAACCAAAGCCTCGGAGTAAGCCCCAAACCATAGCCCAAAAGACGAAGGCATGGCGATTTGGAGATGAGTATAGCCGGGAAGTAAGTCGTTTTGATGCTGGGCAGCACGCTGGAGCAGCAAATCAAAGAGTTTTTGGGTGGCTTCGGCTACTTCTTGAAGTCGGTGGCGAGTGTAGAGTTTTAAGTCCACCAACACTTGGTCGTTGCGTGAGCGGCCACTGTGGATTTTTTTGCCAACATCGCCCAATTTTCGCGTAAGTATCAACTCTACTTGGGAGTGTACATCTTCTACGCCTTCTTCGATTTCAAATCGGCCCTGTTGAATTTGCTGATAAATATTTTTCAATTCACCTGACAAGCTATTCAACTCATCTTCGGTCAAAAGACCGACGCTTTGGAGCATGATAGCGTGGGCGATATTGCCCAGTACATCGAAGGAGGCCAAGTACAAGTCCATTTCGCGGTCGCGCCCGACGGTGAATTTTTCGATTTTGTCAGCAACCGACGTATTTTCTTTTTGCCAAAGTTTCATTCAAATTTGAATTAATAGCCGTTATTCTTCGGCCAAAGTTCGAGAAAGATTGATGCGGTAAATACCTACCGAAGGCAATGCCGCCGCTAAAATACCTATGAGCATGGCCCCCACCAGTAGCCAAATTTCTTCGTTGAGCAGGCCAAAATCGCTGAAATTGTAATGATAATCCGACTCTGCCGCACGACTAAATAGCCATAATCCCAGTCTGCTCAACACCAGCCCTGCCACATAGCCTACCAATGCCAACCAAAGTCCTTCGAGGAGCAGCATCACGAAAAGTTTGGTGCGGGTAGCTCCCATAGAAAGCATCAGGGCCATTTCGTATTTGCGTTCTTTGAGGGAGTTGTACAACGACACAAATACACTTACGCCCGCTATCAAAATGATAATCAAGGCGATAGCCCGTAATGTATCAATGCCGATGCCGAGCAGCGAAAAAAGCCGATTGATTTCGACGGCTACCGAAGCGGCTTGCATTTTGGTATTTTCGTTGATGAAGCGCGGCAAGGCCACCATGCCCATCGGATTACGAAATTTGACTAACAGACTTGTGATTTCTTGGCTGGGATCGTCGGAGGTGGGTGTGTCTTTTTCGTCGGTCAAAAGAGATGTTGTGTTAGGAGCATCGCCCTCTGCGTGTTCGTGTATGGCCCATACACTCGACAAATCGGTCAGAATGAGCTGATCTACCACCGTATTGGAAGGCTCAAAAATACCCACAACGGTATATTTTTTATCGCCGTGTACGTCGTCCATGTTGTCGAATCCATGCGCTCCCGCAAAGGTATCTCCTATTTTGAGGCCTGTTACTTTGGCTACTTTAGAGCCGATGGTTGCTTCCAATGTTTTTTCAAACAAACGACCTTCTTTTAGTTTGGCCTCAAAATGAGCGGGGTATTGGGCATTGGTGCCTACGATGCGAAACGAAAAGTAATTGTCGCCCAGCGAGAGTGGAATGGCTTTTTTGACCAAAGGATTTTTCATCACCCGTTGGGCTTCGGCCAGCGACACATTGCCGGTGGGCGAGTCAATCTGATAAATACTCGACAATATCAACTGCAACGGGCTGCCTTTGGCTCCTACAACCATGTCTATCCCTTTGATGTTGCGTCGAAACTGCTCATCGAGTTGTTTGTTCAGTAGCAGAAGTAGAGAAATAATACCGATGCCGAGGGTCATCAGCAATGCGCTCAAGAAACTATTGAGTTTTTTTTCTTTGAGATTGGCCCAACTGATTTTGAAAAGATTCATCGAACTTTGGGGTTTAAAACCCAAAATTACGCACAAATGCCGTAGTTTCGGCTTTTGGCTTGTACAGATACTACACTTTTTATGAACTCACCTTCTACCAAAGCCACTTTTGCCGATTATCTTCACCTTCATTTTTTAGTGTTGATTTGGGGGTTTACGGCTATTTTGGGCAAACTCATCAGCCCCGAACTCTCGCGGGTGAGCCTTACGTTTTTTCGGACTTTACTGGCGGCAGCGGGGTTGGCCGTCGTACTTTGGCTCTGGAAAGAATGGAAGAAAGTACCTTTTCGTAGTCGTATTCAGATGCTGGGAGTGGGTGTACTGATGGGGCTACACTGGCTTACATTTTTTGCTTCGGCGCACGTGTCGAGTGCGTCGGTTTGTTTGGCGGGTATGTCCACCACTTCGCTCTGGACTTCGCTCCTTGAGCCTTTGGCCAACCGTCGAAGGGTACAGGCATTGGAAGTTTTTTTGAGTTTGGTAGTGATGGTGGGGCTTTATTTGATTTTTCGCTTCCAGTTCGATCAGGCTTGGGGGTTGTTGTTGGCACTAATTTCTGCTTTTTTGGCCGCTATTTTTACTATTTCCAACAGCCGCTTTGTCAAAAATTATCCTCCTTTGCTTATCAATTTTTATGAAATGGCAGGGGCCAATTTGGGAATGTTGGTAGGATTGATTGGAATAGGGCTTTGGCAAGGATTATCTCGCCCTCAACTACTCCCTACTACTACCGATTGGCTTTGGCTGTTGATTTTGGCATTGGTGTGTACGGTTTATGCGTATTCGGCAGGGATAGCCCTTTTGCGTAAGGTATCACCTTTTACCTTTAACCTTACGGTCAATCTGGAGCCGGTCTATGGTATCGGGTTGGCGTATTGGCTACTGGGAGAGCAAATGAGCAGTGGATTTTATGTCGGGACATTGGTCATTTTGATGGCAGTGCTGGCGTATCCTATGCTCAAAAAAAACTGATACCAATGTTTTGTTGTTTTGTTTTTTGAACAAAAGAGTTGCCTGACTGTTTGCTGGGATTGTCTTTGGAAATTTTGGGGATTCGCGCCCGTACAATGATTTGACCAACTGCACCAGAAATTTCAGTCCCTAAAAGAGCATTGATTGTTTCCTTTCCAAAAACGGTCTTAATTTTGTACTCACTTGTCTTTCCAAGTCATTCACTACTGGCTCATATATGAACCCGATTCAAAATTGGGCCATAAACTAACCATTAATCATTAGCGTTTTTCCAAAATGACTCCATACCCCATTCGCCGCCGTCCACGCCGCAATCGCCAATCGGCAGCTATTCGTGATTTGGTGCAAGAAACCACCGTGGCGGTGTCAGATCTTATTTTTCCGATGTTTATCGTCGAAGGCTCAGGCATACGGTCGGAGGTAAAATCTATGCCGGGTATTTATCGGTATTCGCTCGATGTACTACTCGACGAACTCCACGAAGTAACTGACCTCGGCATCAAGTGCATTGATTTGTTTCCCAATTATGCCGAAGACAAAAAAGATCGCTACGCTACCGAAAGCTACCGTTCAGGCACGATGTACCTCGATGCCCTCAAAACTATTAAAGATAAGTTTCCAGACTTAGCTTTGATGACCGATGTAGCTATGGACCCCTACAGCAGCGATGGCCACGACGGGCTGGTCGAAAACGGCCAAATCGTCAATGATGCTACCCTCGAAATCTTGGGCAAAATGGCCTTGGCTCAAGCACGGGCAGGAGCGGATATTCTCGGCCCCAGTGATATGATGGATGGGCGTGTAGGCTACATACGGCAAGTACTTGATGAAGAAGGCTTTACCGATGTGTCTATCATGTCTTACACTGCCAAATATGCCAGTGCTTTCTATGGGCCTTTCCGCGATGCGCTCGACTCGGCACCACGTTTTGGTGATAAAAAAACCTACCAAATGAACCCTGCCAATGTACGTGAGGCTTTGATAGAGGCCCAATTGGACTATGACGAAGGGGCAGATTTTCTGATGGTAAAGCCTGCTTTGGCTTACTTGGATATCATCAAGACTTTACACCAAAGTTTCGACTTACCCATAGCTGCCTACAATGTATCGGGCGAGTACGCCATGCTCAAAGCCGCCGCCCAAAACGGCTGGCTCGACGGCACTCGCGCCATGCTCGAAACCCTGCTTTCGATTCGGCGGGCGGGAGCCAAGATTATTCTGACGTACTTTGCCAAGGAGTTTGCTTATTTGAAGGTGTAGGAGTATGCAATTTTTGCCTTTTGTAGGCGTTTAGTGTTGGAAATTAGTAATTGATACCATGAAAAACCTATTGGTCGCTTTTTCGATATTCTCAATAGCATTGGGGCTTGCAAGTTGTAAACAAGATGCTCCGCAGCCCAAAAGTATTTATGATGTACTGCTCGAGCAAGAGGATCTCACATTTCTACGAGCGGCTATCAGTCATGCAGGACTAAACGATGCCTTCAAAACAAGCTCGCTTACGCTCTTTGCCCCTACCGATGATGGCTTCAAAGCTGCTGGTTTTGCTGATGCTGCGGCCATTACAAGTATGACACCTCGCCAAGTTCAAAACTTGCTCAAAAACCATGTCATCACCCAAAAACAAACCGTCGAAACGACTAGTATAGGGCTACTAAATCCTACCCAGATGATGTCGGGTGCGAGACTTTTTGTATCAAACGTGGACAGAACGCTCTATCTCAACCAAGCCAAAGCCTCCAAAATGGATTTGGTAGCTACTAATGGTGTGGTGCATATCATCAATCGAGCCATTTTGCCGCCGCATCGTACATTGGGGCAAATCGTAGCTGCAAATCCCAATTTTAGCCTCTTTAGGGAAGCACTTTTGAGGGCACGTCAAAGCGACCCTCGCCTTACTGTCTTCACAGATACTTCGAGTAGAATACCGGTAGAGCCAGCCTATACCATGTTTATCCCTACCAATCAAGCCATGGAAGCCACCGGTCTAACCTCAACGGTCATCGCCAATACAAGTCCTATTTTGCTGGCAAGGCGTGTTTCTTATCATATTGCGTTGAGTCGCTTTTTTTCGTCGCTCGCTCCTACTGGCAACTTGGCCATGTTTGATGCCTCATTTGTAACGCGTTTGGAAGCCAAAAATGGAGCTTTGACTATCACCGAACCTTCTCGACCTACCACCCCTGCCAAAGCTACACAGGTGGATATCACGGCCACCAACGGTATCATTCATATCATAGACCGTGTACTTACCCCACAATAGTTGAAACCTATTGCCCCTCCAAAGTGTATTATACTTTAACAATCACTCTCAATAAATTCGAATCAAAATGAAGGCATTACCTTTTTCAATACTTTTTTCAATCATTCTATTGGTGTGTTTGGGCAGTGCCAAGCAAGCCCCTGCCGAAAAAACCGACAAATTTCGTTACAGGGCATTGAGTGGCAATAAACCCATCAAAATCACTTGGGAAACCCTGCGCGATGTAACTTTCAAAAAGAAATGGTATCCAGAAGAATCGGTTTATATGCTTTACCCGACGTTCGGACCTAATATCACCAAACTCAATGGTAAAGAAGTAGCACTAACTGGCTATGTACTGCCTATTGATGCAGAATCCAATTTGTATGCACTTTCAGCTTTTCCGTTCAGTGCTTGTTTTTTTTGTGGGGGGGCTGGGCCAGAATCGGTCGTGGGGCTTAAATTCAAAAAAAATAGCCGTAAATTCAAGACCGATGAACGCCATACCATGGTCGGAATCCTGAAACTCAACGCCGACAATATCTACGAACTCAACTACAACCTCGAAAACGCCGAAGTAGCCGAAAATTGACTACTTCGTATCTTCACCTTTAGGTTTTTTACGAGCGTTCTTCTCATTTTGGCGTGTTTTTAACAAATTGACTTCTCGTTTGGTGTAAGACTTATGCCTTTCAACCGATGTTTTGCGTTTGAAACACAAGACATGGAGAGGCGCGTTTCAAACGCGCATTATCGAGTTGGCGAATTACCTTTCATTAAAATTGAAAATAGGTTGAAAGCAGAAACTCTATCGTTAAGTAATCTAAATAACCTCATGGGGCTGGTTTTGGCGCTGTGGGAAGATTGCTCCTTTGAAGAAGAATGGGAAAACTATAAAAGAGTAATCGGTTTAGAAGATGAAATTTGCTACTTGATAAAAGAAAAGGAAGAATATATTGCATTCGTTCATTTAAGTATTCGCCATGATTATGTTGAGGGTTCCGACGATGCTCCAGTCGCTTATATCGAAGCCATATATGTGAAACCAGAGTATCGTCAAAAAGGAATTGCAAAAAGTCTGATTGTTATGGCCGAGAACTGGGCAAAACAAAAAGGACTAACACAAATTGCTTCTGATACAGAAATAGGAAACACAGCAAGCATTGATTTTCATATAAAAGTTGGTTTTGAGGAAGCAGGTCGAATCGTTTGTTTCATCAAAGCACTTTAAATGATATACCCGAGGTTTTGCGCTTCAAACGCGCATTATCAATTACCTCAAGGTTTTCCTATACTTCAAAATACAGGTTTTTCTGCTTGAAAATGTAGGCATTTCTGGATTTACGGGCGTGGGTTTTAAGCAGAACTTTGCCTCGTCAAAAAGTTCTAAAAACCTGCAAGATGAAAAACCTACTTTTGTTTGCTATTGCTGTATTTTCTTGCTCTACTTTGAGTTGCTCCGACGCTTGGCATGACGACGATTCGCCACGCGACATAGCTCGAAGGATCTATCGAAAAAGTATTTATTTCGTAAATCAACGCGACACCGCTTCCTTAGCAGAGCTTCTTTACCCCGGCAAAAATATCTTGACGGGAGATTCGCTCTCGCCTGTCCAAATGGCTCTACTCAATGTAGAAATAGTAGAACTCTTGGATTCGTTGGGCGAAGATTTGCAGATGAAAGTAACTCTCCAAGCCACCGACTACCAAAAGGTATCAGTTTTGGTAGAACATGAGGGACTCAAATACGTAGGCATCAACGCCCTCAAGCAAACCACCTTCCAACTCGCCAACGACACTCCCGCAGGGCGTTCAGCCTTCGAGCGATTCAAAAAAGCCCAAATCGAAGTCCACCAAAGTATGGAAGATATACTTCGGCAGACGTATCAAGTCCCTACGCATGTAGCTATTTGGGAGGAGGACAATACAAAGTTGGCGTTTTCGGTCATGTCGCCCGAGAATGTATATGTAGTGTTCGACCCTATCTTCAACAACTGGCGGCTGGCAAAGCCCACCATAGAGTTTCCTTCTACGAAGGTTGCTCTTAAAGCATGGGGGGGCAAATAACGATGTTTTGCGTTTGAAACGCAAAACGCGGGAGGCACGTTTGAAAAACCGATGTTTTGCGTTTGAAACGCAAAACGCTGAAAGGCGCGTTTGAAACGCGCATTATCGGGGCAAATACTCGCTTTTCACTCACCGCATACAGGTTTTCCTATACTTCAAAATACAGGTTTTTCTGCTCAAGAATGTAGGCTTTTCTGGATTTACAGGCGTGGGTTTTCATAAGACCTTTGTAGCATCATTAAACAAAAAAAACTACAACATGAAAAAGCAACTTTTCTTTCTCATCATCGTACTTTCTTGTTTGACGCTTTGCTGCTCTAAAGCCCAAGAAAAGGAAGATTCCCCACGGGATATTGCCGAAAAAGTATATTGGCAAACTATTCATTCACTAAATCTACGTGATAGCGTTGCCTTATCACAACTTTTTTATCCTCAACAAATCTATACAGGGGATTCGCTATCGCCTTCCGATGTAGCTAAGATCTATATAGAAGGAATGGAGCAATTGGTTATGCAAGATAAGGATTTGCAAGTTAGGATTACTTTTCAGGTAATTGACTTCTTAAAAGTATCAAATTTGGTAGAGCATGAAGGGCTGAAGTACATCGGTATTCTTGTAATCAGTGAAGTAACTATTCAACTTCTAAACGATACTCCTGCCGGACGCAAAGCTTTTATGCAGATGAAAAAAACTATGGGCGAATTAAGAAAGGGAGTGGACGATGTAATTCGTGCAAGTATTCAAGACCCAAACAAGATACCTCGTTTGAAAGATAGCAACCAACCATTTGTGTTTTCGTACTTAGTACCTGAGAATTGGTATGTGATTTTCGATCCAACTTTCGGTAATTGGCGACTTGCAAAACCTACCATAGCGTTTCCTTCTACCGAGGTAGTACTCAAAGCATGGGGAAATTAATCATTTTTCCCCTCTGATATTGTTTTTTGTTTCAAACGCGCATCATCAAATTTCTTTCACTCACCGCATACAGGTTTTCCTATACTTCAAAATACAGGTTTTTCTGCTCAAGAATGTAGGCTTTTCTGGAT